>SCTP01000055.1 GCA_004322325.1 Gammaproteobacteria bacterium
ACTAATTTGACAAGTGGCTTACCTGTCATCTCGGCAGGTTGGTCCATATTCATCAGGTATAAAAGAGTGGGAGCAATATCCGAAAGTTTGCCATCCGCTTTGATGATCGCTGCCTCACGGCCGATGTAAATAAAGGGGACAGGATCGCTGGTGTGAGCGGTATGTGGTTGATTGGTTTCATGATCGAACATCTTTTCTGCATTGCCATGATCGGCGGTAATCACGGCTTCTCCCCCTACTTGCAGCAAGGCGGTGATGATTTTTTCCAAACAAGTATCAATCGTTTCAATGGCTTTCACGGTGGCATCAAAGTTTCCCGTATGACCCACCATATCTGGATTAGCAAAATTGCACACAATAACATCATATTGCTGCGTTTTGATTTCTTCGATGAGCCGATCCGTCAATTCCGGCGCACTCATTTCGGGTTGCAAATCATAGGTGGCGACGGTCGGGGAAGGGATTAGAATGCGATTTTCCCCCGGATAGGGAGGTTCAAGGCCACCATTAAAGAAAAAAGTCACGTGGGCATATTTTTCTGTTTCTGCAATCCGTAGTTGTTTCATGCCTAATTGGCTAAGGTACTCAGCTAAAATGTTATGCAAGGGCAGTGGTGGGAAGGCGACCGGCACAGGAAAACGATTGTCATATTCCGCCAAGCACACAAAGCGGCCCAGTTGCGGCCATTTTTCACGCACAAAGCCATGAAAGTCTGGCTCAATGAACGCTTGCGTTATTTCTCGTGCTCGATCAGCGCGAAAGTTCATGAAGATGAGGCTATCTCCGTCATTAATCGTAACAGGTGCTGTCTGTGCGGGATGAATGCTGGTTGCTTGAACAAATTCATCATTCTCACCGCGTGCATAAGCTAGCTCTAATCCCGCGGCAGCTGTGTCAGCGTGATACGCAGCGCGACCAGAGACCAGCAAATCATAAGCAGGATGAATGCGGTTCCAACGTTTATCTCTATCCATCGCATAATAGCGACCGATGAGCGAGACAATCTGCCCAGGCGACGGGAGGGTCAGAGAAGAGAGCGCACTGCGCGGCGGTGTATCTCGCCCATCTAAAAAAGCATGGATATAAAGAGCGGGTATCTCTAATTGAGCCGCCAACTGCGCTAACGCATGCAAATGGCGTTCATGGCTATGTACGCCGCCGGGTGAGAGTAATCCCATCACATGCACGGCTTTCCCTTGCGCTTTAGCGTGCTGAAAAGCGTCTAACAAAATTGGGTTGTGAAAAAAATCACCACTCTCAATCGCCTGATCAATCCGAGTCAAATCTTGATACACAATCCGCCCTGCTCCCATGTTGAGATGGCCGACTTCAGAATTGCCCATTTGTTGATCGGGCAATCCCACGCAACGTCCGGAGCCAGAGATCAATGTATGGGGGTAAGTTTGGCACAAATAATCCCAAAAAGGCTTACGAGCGGCTGCAATAGCGTTATCTTGAGAGGTTTGACGATACCCCCATCCATCCAAAATGATAAGGGTTAAAGGGCGCGGACGAGCGATTTTCATAAAATACTTCTTGTATTACTTCATTTGATCAGTATTATTTAGCACAGTTTGTTTTTTGCAAACAGTTTTGTGAAAAATCTTAGACAGGACATTTGCTGGAAATGACGTTAAACTAGAAAGAGTGTAAGAAATTAACCTTTTAGCTTCTGTTAGGATAAATTATGAATTATAGAATTGCCATGCTCTGCGCTGCGTTGGTCATCAATTGTACTCCAGTTTATGCAGGCTCCCCCGGTGATCCTTACGAAGGTTTTAACCGCGTAATGTTTAGCTTTAATGAAAAACTCGACAACTATCTCTTAAAACCAGTAGCAACTTTTTATAACAAAGTGATGCCCAAGCCATTAAATGAAGGTGTTCATAATTTTTTCAATAACATTAATACTCTCCCGACTATTGCAAATGACTTATTACAATTAAAGATTTATCAAGCCGCCAATGATGTGTGGCGATTTGGGATTAATACCACGATTGGTATCGGCGGTTTCTTTGATATGGCGACTCGCATGCAGCTTAAGCCGTATTCGAATGATTTTGGCTTAACGTTGGCCACTTGGGGCTTTAAAACGTCCAATTACCTCGTGTTACCTTTCTTTGGCCCCAGTACCCCGCGTGATGCGATTGGCTTGCCTGTGGATTACTT
>SCTP01000056.1 GCA_004322325.1 Gammaproteobacteria bacterium
CATTACGCCAAATTCAGCAAGCGATTCAAATTCATCATGTCTTTTTCCCCAATGACGATGATAAACTCTATGTACAATTTGCATTACAGCCGTATGAGATTGATAAAAACATCAAGACCGTTCGATTAACGATTAATGATAAGCAAATCAGTGATGACCGCTTAAGTCCTAAAACGCCCCATGTTATGGTATGGCCAAGTAATGCTGAAACCAAAATGACCTCCATTGACTTTACGCTGCTCAATCAAAAAACGATTAACCGAACCTTTCCTGGCGCATGGGGATGGTTTACATTAGTCAACCAATCGTTTGAAAGTGCACTATCACATAAAGAAATTATTTTGAACCTTTCAGCGAATGACCAAGCCGTTAAGTATGTATTATTTACTGAAAGAAAGTTGAATCCATTTTTGTCGCTGGATTTAAGCCACTTTCAACTGCCGGATCAACTAACAATTAATTAAAAAATAAGGAAAGCTCCATGTTACAAACACAAAAAATCGAATACCATGATGGCGATGTTACGTTAGAAGGTTTTTATGCTTACGATGCAACGATAAAAGGTAAAAGACCAGCGGTGTTAGTGGCACATGATTGGTCGGGAAAGAATGAATTTGCCTGTCATAAAGCGGAAAAACTAGCTGAGTTAGGTTATGTTGGTTTTGCGCTAGATATGTATGGTAAGGGTAAGACTGGTAACACGAAAGAAGAAAAAATAGCACTCATGCAACCGCTGATGTCTGATCGCGCTAAGTTACAGAAAAGAATCATTGCAGCATTGGATGCAGTTAAAAAATTAGAGTCTGTTGATGCTGAGCATATTGGTGCGATTGGTTTTTGTTTCGGTGGTTTGTGTGTATTAGATCTTGCACGCAGTGGTGCTAATGTAAAAGGGGTCGTGAGCTTTCATGGTTTGCTACACGCACCAGAAGGGATAGCTTCTCATCCTATTAAAGCCAGCATTTTAGCGCTACATGGGTATGATGATCCGATGGTGACGGCAGAGCACGTGATGGCGTTTGGAAATGAAATGACACAGGCGAAAGTAGATTGGCAGTTAGATATGTATGGCAATGCGATGCATGCGTTTACCAATCCACAAGCGAATGATCCAGGATTTGGAACGGTTTACAATAAAAAAGCAGATGAACGTTCTTGGATAGCGATGCGAGCGTTTTTTAAGGAAGTATTAAAATAAAACAACACGCGCTCCCACGCCGTCATCCCGAGGAGCGCTTTTTGCGACGAGGGATCTCCCTGGAGGGCCACTAGAATAACCCTTATAAGCATCAGCAATGAGCAAAGAATATTATATTTACTTATTAACCAATCAACATGGTAATGTTCTTTACACCGGCGTAACTAATAATTTAATACGCCGAGTTTATGAGCATAAAAATAAGCTACAAAAAGGATTTACAGAACGATATAACGTAGATCGCTTAGTGTATTATGAAGCATATAGTAACATTGCTGACGCCATTACACGCGAAAAGCAAATTAAAGGATGGTCACGAAAAAAGAAAAATGAACTTATTAACCAGCTTAATCCCAAATGGGATGATCTTTATGAGGAAATTTGCTAGAACGATTTAACCCCCAAGGAGATCCCTCGTCGCAAAAAACGCTCCTCGGGATGACAGTATGGTAAAATATTTGTAAGTATCTCCGCAGCAAACAAGGAACGTAGTCATGAAAAAAATCTCTATGATTTTTATTATGTTATCTTTCTTAAGCGCCGTGACTCTTAATGCCTTTGGTGAAAATTCGCTTTCCCATCAACATCCTCCCGCTACTTATTTCACCAAAGGTGATTGGCAATTATTTTTCAATAATGAACTCTATGC
>SCTP01000057.1 GCA_004322325.1 Gammaproteobacteria bacterium
GGCCCAATCAACTTGTTAGCCATCTTAGAGAATATATCTATGAATTCAAATTGATTTAAATAATTTTTTGCTACCTTAAAGTAAATTTATCTATTTTCTAATTTATTGAATTTTAAGACATCTTTTTCACTTTACCAGCAAAACTCGCCCAAGTTAAGGTTTATTTAACCTAACTTCTTTAAAATAGTCCTTCCTAAATATAAACCTGATATCATCACATGAAAGCAAAACATTTATCTTACATTTTACTTGCGCTGATAATTGGATTTTTAATTTTTGTTGCCTATCAAAAATCAACAAAAAATGAAAATTCAAACACCTCTTCTATCATCACCATTCATTCCATGCCGACTGAAAATACAAATTGGATCAATAATGAAATAACGGCCATTGAATCGCAAACACCAAATTTAGACCGAGAAGCGCTTAAAATGAGCTTGATCGCGTATGAAAATGCCAAGAAAAAAGGGTTAATCAATAATCCATTATTAATTATTGTCGATTACTCAAAACCTTCTTGCGAGCGCCGTCTTTGGGTGGTTGATCCTACCACTAATAAAGTATTGTTCAACACATGGGTTGCTCACGGAAAAAATAGCGGCAATGTGACGGCTTCTTCCTTTTCAAATCGTCCAGAAAGCTTAAAATCGAGTATTGGTGTATTTGTAACAGGTGATATTTATTCCGGTAAACACGGTGATTCATTACGTGTCTATGGCTTGGAGTCAGGATTTAATGATGAAGCTTATAGTCGTAGCATTGTGTTTCACGGTGCGGATTATGTCAGCGCTAGTATTGCCAGCACAGGGAGAATTGGACGTAGCTGGGGTTGCTGGGCGGTGAGTCAAAATATTATTGGCTCATTAATCCAGACCATCAAACATAAGGCTTTGCTAGTAGCTTATTATCCAGATAAAAATTGGCTAACTAAATCTACTTTTTTACATTAATTAGCGAAACTTGGGTCGATTTGTTGCCTGACTCTCTTCTTCAACATTTTCAGCTTTCTGTGTTTGCACTTTATCCTTTTTCATCGCCGCGGTTGAGTGCTGATCCTTGGCTGCTTGGGATTTCATATAACGATTAAAAAAATTAGCAAACCGACCTGCTCGAGAGTGATGCGGTTGCGAAGCTGTTTTTTGCGGCGCATTAAGCTGTTCTTTTTGGGGAGAGACAGGCTGCGGTGCTTTTTTGAAAATCGCCTCGTTTTTCCATTCATGCGCATAATTGGCTGCCACACAAACATTAGCTGTAAGCGGATGGACGGAGGATAATTTTACAGCTAATTTTTCTTCGGATCCCGCTGGAATTTTTTGGATGGGAGGATCTTGATTAATACTCATCACCGTCCATTCTTTTCCCTTCGGATTATAGGAAATATTGAGAGCAGCAGAGCCGTTTATGTCAAGAGACACAGGATGACGAAAATTGTTTTTTTCCAGTGACTCCCGTAATTCTTTAAAATGACCCGCAAGTTCAGTTTTTGTATAGGTACCAGAAAAATCACCCACCTTTTTTAAGCCGCCCTTTTCTTCTAACTTTTCAAGCATCGTCACAGCAAAAGGCTGTGGAGGAGCATTGGATGCAGTTGCTTTAGCCGATTGAGTTTTTTGTATTTGATTAATATCGCTACAGAAATTATTAATTTCTACTAAAGTACGCTGTTCATTCGTGAGTGGCTTCTTATCCTTTTCACATTTTACAGCATCATTTATTTTAGAAGCGAATTCTTTGACTGGTATTTTACTCATTTCTTCCAGTTGCTTATTAAAATTTTCAAGATCACCTCCAAGCGTTGCCTGCATTCCCAGTTGAGTAACCGCCTCTGCTATTTTCTTTGGATCAGCA
>SCTP01000058.1 GCA_004322325.1 Gammaproteobacteria bacterium
TACCATCACTGAAATCCATGATTATCTTCGTCTCTTGTTTGCTAAAGTCGGTCAGCCACGTTGTCCGCAGCATCACCATCTATTAGAAGCGCAAACCATTAGCCAAATGGTGGATACAGTCTTGGCGCTACCTATTGATACCAAGATCCTGATCTTGGCACCCGTGGTCCGCGAGCGCAAAGGTGAGCATCTTGAGTTATTGCAAGAATTACGCGGTCAAGGCTTTGTCCGCGCTCGTATCGATGGCGAGATGGTGGAGCTTGATCAGGCGCCTAAATTAGATTTGCGTAAAAAACATACTATCGAAGTTGTCATCGATCGCATCAAGGTGCGTGAAGACGTACGTATTCGGTTAGCTGAATCATTCGAAACCGCTTTGCGTCTTGCCGATAATATTGCTGCTATCGGTTTTATGGATGAGCCCAAGCGGGCTTTAAAAGTCTTTTCAGCCAAATTTGCCTGTCCTGATTGCGGCTATAACTTGCCTGAATTATCACCGCGGCTGTTTTCATTCAATAGCCCCGTCGGTGCTTGCGCGAATTGCGATGGCTTAGGCATTAAAGAAGTCTTTGACCCTGAATTAATCATCAACTCGGATCTTAGCTTGGCCGATGGTGCCGTTCGCGGCTGGGATCGACGCAATATGTATTACTATCAAATCCTAACCGCGCTTGCGAAACATTATAAATTTGATATCGAAACACGATTTTCTCGCTTACCGCAAAAAATTCAAACGATGTTGCTGTATGGCAGTACTGATCGCATCCGGTTTCAATATAAAGATAATGATGGTTATGCTTATAACAAAACGGGTCCTTTTGAAGGGATCATCCCTAATTTAGAGCGACGTTATCATAATACAGAATCAGAATCTGTCCGCGAAGAATTGCATCAATACATTAATATTCTGCCGTGCGAAGCGTGCGAAGGGACGCGGTTGAATAAAGCGGCGCGCCATGTGTTTGTCACAGATAAAAGTCTGCCGGAAATTTCTTCCTGGCCGGTGGATAAAGCAAAAGCATTTTTCGATAAATTGCATTTACCTGGTTATCGCGGCGAAATTGCCGTCAAAATTGTGAAAGAACTTACCAGCCGATTGCAATTTTTGGTCGATGTGGGCTTGGATTATATTAGCCTCGATCGTAGTGCAGAAACGTTATCAGGCGGGGAAGCGCAGCGTATTCGGCTGGCTAGTCAGATTGGTTCAGGGTTGGTGGGGGTGATGTATATTCTCGATGAACCTTCCATCGGATTACACCAGCGTGATAATGAACGATTACTACGTACACTGCATCATTTGCGTGACTTAGGGAATTCAGTCATTGTGGTTGAGCACGATGAAGATGCGATTTTGAGCGCTGATCATGTGTTAGATCTCGGTCCAGGCGCGGGTGTGCATGGCGGTCATATTGTCGCCCAAGGGACGCCCAAAGAAATTATGCGTCAAGCTGAATCATTAACGGGGCAATATTTAGCGGGTAAACGCAAAATCCATATTCCTGCGAAACGTACAGTCAGTAATCCTGAAAAACAAATTCAAATCCGAGGGGCTGAAGGGAATAACCTCAAATCGATAGATGTAGATATACCCATCGGTTTAATGACGTGTATTACAGGCGTATCGGGATCCGGTAAGTCTACTCTGATCAATGATACGTTAGCACCCGCTGCTATTCGCGCTTTAAACGGTGGCAGTGCTCAATCCCCTGCCGTACACGATCAGATCGAAGGTTTGGAGTATTTAGACAAGGTCGTCGTCATCGACCAAAGCCCTATTGGACGTACGCCGCGATCTAATCCTGCTACTTACACTGGCTTATTTACCGCCATCCGTGATCTTTTCGCCGGAACGCAAGAGGCACGCTCACGCGGTTATGAAGTGGGCCGCTTTAGTTTCAATGTTAAAGGTGGTCGCTGCGAGCCTTGCCAAGGGGAGGGCGTCATCAAAGTAGAAATGCACTTCTTGGCTGATGTTTATGTTACCTGCGATGTTTGTCAGGGTAGGCGTTACAATCGTGAGACATTAGAAATCTTATATAAAGGCAAAAATATCCATCAAATATTAGAAATGACAGTCGAAGAAGCGCGTGAATTTTTTGATGCTATTCCTGTCATTGCTCGAAAACTGCAGACGCTTTTAGATGTGGGTCTTTCCTATATCGCGCTAGGTCAAAGCGCCACGACATTGTCGGGTGGTGAAGCGCAGCGTATCAAATTGGCTAAAGAACTTTCACGTCGCGATACGGGTCGTACGTTGTATATATTAGATGAGCCAACAACCGGCTTGCATTTTTATGATATCGAGCAACTTTTGCGCGTTTTACATCGGTTACGTGATGAAGGTAACACGATCGTCGTGATCGAACACAACTTAGATGTGATCAAAACCGCTGATTGGATCGTCGATTTAGGCCCCGAAGGCGGCGAGCGCGGTGGTAAAGTCATCGCCAGCGGCATACCAGAAGCCATTGCCAAGCATGCTAACTCCTATACAGGTGCTTTCTTACGGAAAGTATTACGAACGAAGTAAGAGTGGTATAAATTAATTTTTGATCTATAATAAGAGTGTTGGCTAATAATATTGCGTAGGATTTCGATCAAAACATCCCAATTCTGCAATTTTAGACCGCATTCTCTAGCTTCTTAAAAATATTTAAAAATTTTTGAAATAGAGTGTTGACAAGGACGTAGGTTAGGGTAGAATGCGCCATCTCAAGCGATAAAAGATCTTTAACAAATTGGAAAGAGTGAAAAATGTGCGCGCTTACCTGAGAGAGGTATGAGTGAGGATTTGGCCTACTGAGAGATTGGTAGG
>SCTP01000059.1 GCA_004322325.1 Gammaproteobacteria bacterium
CTTTGTGGGGCTGGTCAAAGCTCAAGGATAATGAATTTCTTGAGTTTGTAAGGTCTCTTCATGATGTTGAAAAAATGACCTGGAATCAAATTAAGCAAGCTGCTGGCGGTCGTTCAAATGGAACGAATAGTCATCCATTACCTATTAATGAATTTTCTAACGAAGCAAAGAAACGCTTATTGGAACTAAAAATTGATGATGCCGAAGAATTGTTTTCGCTACGCTTGAATAATACGCTTAGGCTATATGGAATTCGTGATGGTCGTGTTCTTAGATTTATTTGGCATGATCCGCATCATGGTAGTAAGGACGGAGCTTATCCAACCAAAAAACGATAGTTTTACCAAGCATGCAGGTGCCTATCAAGCAGTCATCGCCCTTATATAAAGCAGGCCAACGATGGTTATAAGGGACAATTTCTATTTTTTGAAGGGTGCTCATGGGATAGCCCTGTACATTATTTGATCAAATCTTAAGCTAGGCTCATTATAATATCACTCCCAACGAGAGAGTGAAAAAATAAATATATGACAGCAGCACGAAATTTTGCCTTTCCATCCATAGCGGAAAACCATCTTATATCGGCAAAAAAATAGCGAACTTATCTGAATATGAATTTGCTGCAGAATATCTTGACGCTACCCTTGTTGAAGGGCTGATGGTGATGCGCCGGATGCCTGGAGAGACGTTAGATAAAGTCATGAAAATGCGAAACTGGACAGTGGAAGAACGGATTGCTATTTCATTGCAAGTAGCCCTCGCTATCCAAAAAGTTCATATGGGCAAGATTGTTCATGGCGATCTTAAGCCTAAAAATATTTGTGTCGATCCTAATGATAATTTTAAATGTAATGTTATCGATTTTGGTGAAAGCAGACGTCTGACGGAAGAAGGTAAAACGGCTAGCAGCGATGAGGTAAGAATGACAGTGGAGTATGCCTCGCCTGAACAATTACGTGGTCAAGCGTTAGATCAGAAAAGTGATATGTATTCCTTTGGATTGGTGCTCTGTGAAATATGGAATTTGCCTCACCCTTACATTTTCACGTTAGCCAATACAGGTTATTCTCGCGAGATTGCGAAACGTATTACGGAAGACGCTTCTTTAAAAAAATTGATTGCTTGTTTCAAAAATGAAACAGCACCTGAAGAAATAGTCAATTTAATAAAAAATAATTTATCCTTTAATCTTCATCATCGTTTTAGCACGATGGAGATGATTAAACGGTTGCAAAATCTAATGCCGGTAAAAAGAAACTTCTTCTTTTTTAAAAAAGAATGCTCAAGTACCCACCCGATAAGGCAACTCCCTATCCCATCCCCCACCCAGTGCCTTGATTAATCCAACCGCTGCGGTCATTCTGAGATAATTTATATCAGCCGCATTTTTTTCTGCTGTATAAGCCGTCAGTTGGGCGGTGATGACACTGGAATAAGGTACCGTCCCTGATTTGTACTGATTAATGACTAATCTTAACGCTAATCGTGCACTCGCCACCGCTTTTTCTTGTACCACCGCTTCGTCTTTGAGGATACGCAGCGAAGCGAGATTATCTTCCACATCTTGAAATGCAGTCAGCACCGTTTGGCGATAAGAAGCAACAGAGGCTTGATAAGTGGCGCGTGAAGCGGCGACGGTCGCTTTGCGTAGGCCGCCATCCAGAATGGTTTCGGCAAGCTGAGGGCCGTAAGACCAACCTAAGTTGGGCATGGAAAACCAGCGATTATAATTTTGGCCATTCATGGTGGCCGAAGCGTTTAAGGTCAACGTGGGGAAATAAGCCGCGATGGCCACGCCGATTTGGGCATTGGCTTGAGCCATTAAGCGTTCTGCTTGAGCGATATCGGGTCGACGTTCCAGCAAAGCGGATGGCACTTCCAATGGGATGGCTGGTGGGGCAATGTTAGATGGAGAAGGCAGCAGGGCGAAATCAGCGGGTGGGACGCCGATCAAGACAGCAATGGCATGTTCGTATTGGGCACGCGTGATGCCGTTATTAATCGCCGCAGCTTGTGCTGCTTCTAGCGCACTTTGTGCTTGCACCACATCGGCAAGGGCAGCTACACCGGATTTATATTGATGACGTGTTAATGCCAATGATCGCTGATCGCCCGCTACCGTATCGTTGAGGATTTTTTGATCGGTATCAATCCCGCGCAATTCAAAATAATATTGGGCGAGGGAGGCTTGTTGGGATAAGCGTGTTGAAGCTAATAAAGCAGCGCTTGATTCCGCACCCGCTTGGCTTGCTTCGACGGAACGGCGCACGCTGCCCCACATATCCGGTTCCCAGGTGCCATCGAGGACAAGCGAATGCGTGGTGCTGATGTTATTAGAAGGGCTCGATCCGCTGGTTGAGGTGGCGGTACCCGTTTGTGTACTCGTCGCGGTACCGGTAGTAGAAGAGCTGACAAAAGAAGACGATCCTGAACTTTGCTTTTCTCGTGTCAACGTGGCGGTGCCGACGAGCGTGGGAAAGTAATTAGCCCGAGCTTCATCGACTAAGGCTTTCGCTTCTTCGTAATTAGCAGCGGCATTAAGAATAGTTTGATTCGAATGATTTAATTGATCTTCGAGGTGATTTAATTCTGGATCGTGAAATATTTTCCACCATTCACCGCGATCTTTATCATCACATGGCGCGGCAACTTTCCAATCTTTATTGCCTTTTGCTTCTTTAAAGGCAACTGGTGTGGTGACAGTGGGTCGTACATAATCAGGCCCGACTTCGCAAGAGGTGATGAGAAAAACGGTGAAACTTATGAGTAATACATTTTTGTTATAGCGCATCATCTGTTTTCCTTTTCTGTTGCCACCATTTACTATAACGTTCCAGCATCAGATAAATCACGGGTGTGGTATACAACGTTAACATCTGACTCACAATTAATCCGCCCACAATCGCAATGCCCAGCGGCTGTCGTAATTCTGATCCTAATCCAATACCAAACACGAGTGGTAAGGCACCAAACAAAGCCGCCATCGTGGTCATCATAATCGGTCGAAAACGTAATAATGCGGCTTGATAAATCGCTTCACGCGGTGTTTTGTTTTCGGTGCGTTCAACATGCAAAGCAAAATCAATCATCATGATCGCATTTTTTTTCACGATCCCAATCAGCAGAATAATCCCAATTAAGGCAATGATGCTTAATTCTGTGCGTGTCAGTAATAACGCCAACAAAGCACCTACACCAGCAGAGGGTAGCGTAGAAAGAATGGTGATAGGATGAATGAGGCTTTCATACAACATTCCCAATACCACATAGACCGCAAATAAAGCCGCCAAGATCAAATAAGGTTCGCTTGATAATGATGCTTTAAACGCTTGCGCTGTTCCTTGAAAATCGCCGTGAATGCTTGCGGGTAAATGCATTTTTTTGACGGTCTGCGCGACTAAATTAACCGCATCACCCAACGCCACGCCTGGTAATAAATTAAATGATAACGTCGCGGCTGGCGCTTGGCCTTGATGATTAACTGCAAGCAAAGTAGAAGAAGGAGCAAAGGTGGTAAAAGCAGAGAGAGGCACTGCTTTGCCAGTCGAAGAAAGCACGTAAATGTCATTGAGCGTTTCAGGACGCTGCCAATAACGTGGCGCGACTTCCATCACGACGTGATATTGATTCATCGGTGTATACATGGTCGATACTTGCTCTTGCCCGAACGCACTGTATAACGTCTTATCGATTTGCTCGGAGGTGATACTGAAGCGAGAAGCAGTATCGTGATCAATATTCACAAAGACTTGTAAACCTCGATCACGCTGATCACTGTTAACATCCGCCACGCCAGGTAATTTTGCCAATTGCTCTTTAACGATTGGCGTGATGTCGTTTAATACTTTTAATTGATCGGCGGATAAAGTGTATTGAAACTGGGCGTTGCCTTGTCTGCCGCCCACTAATAAATCTTGTGCTGATTGTAAAAATAATTTTGCTCCCATGACTGTTGCTAATTTGCTGCGTAATCGATTAATGACACTATCTGCTGAAGTGCGATGCCGCTCAGGGAGTGATTTTAAGGTGATGAAGATAGAGCCTGAACTCACCGTGGTGCCGCCCACAAAACCGACAACATGCTGAACGGCAGGATCTTGCTGGATAATGTGCACATAGTCAGCAAGGATTTTTTGCATGGCTTGAAATGAAATGTCTTGTTCAGATTGAATGGCACCCGTAATGCGGCCGGTATCTTGTTGCGGAAAGAATCCTTTTGGCACAACGACGTATAAAAAAATACTAAATACGATTGTTGCGATCGTTAAGGCTAACATGAGCTTAGGATGATGCAATGACCAAGCCAAGCTGCGTTCATAACGATCTTTCACTCGATTAAGCAAGCGTACGAAAAAGTGCTGATTTTCATCGTGCTGGGTGTTAAGTACGCGTGCACACATGGCGGGGGTGACGGTGAGAGAGACGATCATGGAGATAAAAATAGCCACCGCTAAAGTAACAGAAAACTCGCGGAATAAACGGCCGACGAGACCGCCCATCAATAAAATAGGAATGAAGACGGCGATTAACGAAAGACTCATGGATAAAACCGTGAAGCCGACTTCTTTTGCTCCCTCGAGAGCGGCTTGTAACGGCGGTATACCCATTTCCATGTGACGCGTGATGTTTTCGAGCACGACAACAGCATCATCGACAACAAAGCCAGTGGCAATCGTGAGTGCCATCAGCGATAAGTTATCAAGACTGTAACCGAGTAAGTACATCGCTCCAAATGTTCCAATTAAAGAAAGGGGCACAGCAATGCCGGGAATGAGCATGGCGCGTAGATTGCCAAGAAATAAATAACTGACGATGACGACTAACAACATCGCGATGACGAGGGTGGCTTCTACATCATGCAAGGAAGTGCGGATAGTTTGCGTGCGATCCATCATCACGGTCATATCGATATCGGCTGGAATAGAGGCTTTTAGTTGCGGCAAGATAGCGCTAACTTGATCAATCGTATTAATCACATTTGCGCCAGGCGATTTAAATAAGACTAACAGTACCGCTGGTTTGCCATCCGATAAGCCTGCATTACGCAAATCTTCAACCGAATCGGTAACGTCAGCCACATCCGATATTCTCACCGGACTGTTATTGCGATAGGTAATAATAAGCGGTGCATATTCGCGGGCTTTGAAGAGTTGATCATTGAGCATGATATCGGATAGCTGTGTATCGCTAGCAATCTGACCTTTGGCGAGATGGCGATTGGCGGCAGTAATTGCATTGGCGACATCAGGTAAGCCAATGCCAAGTTTGTTTAATATAGTGGGATTCAGTTCAACGCGCACGCCAGGTAGCGAACTGCCGCCTACCATCACTTGGCCGATACCATTCACTTGCGATAATTTTTGCTGCAAGATGGTGGAGGCAGCATCATAGAGTTGGCCAGTGGAATATTTATCAGAGGTTAAAGATAAAATCATGATGGGCGCATCCGCTGGATTGACTTTGCGATAAGTGGGGCTGCTGGGCAAATTCGCTGGCAACTGACTGCTGGCGGCATTGATGGCAGCTTGCACATCGCGCGCGGCGCCGTCGATATCGCGTGATAAATCAAATTGCAAGGTGATACGGGTGGAACCAAGACTGCTGGCGGAGGTCATTTGAGTGATGCCAGCGATGTGGCCAAGTTGTGTTTCTAGCGGTGTGGCGACGGAGGTGGCCATCACTTCTGCACTGGCGCCGGGAAGCGCGCCTTGGACCATGATGGTGGGAAAATCCACTTGCGGCAGCGGGGCAACGGGCAATATGTTGAAAGCAACCATGCCAGCGATCGCTAACCCGAGTGCGAGTAAGGTGGTGGCAATGGGGCGCAGAATAAACGGAGCGGAAAGATTCATTTCATCACCTTACGCGCAAGACGGTCGAAGGTGAGATAAATCACGGGGGTGGTATAAAGCGTCAGCAATTGACTGACGATTAACCCGCCGATAATGGCGATACCCAATGGCTGGCGCAATTCGGCTCCCATACCCGTCCCGAGTGCGAGGGGAACAGCCCCTAACATGGAAGCCATGGTGGTCATGAGAATAGGGCGAAAACGTAACAAAGCAGCATCGTAAATGGCTTCATACGGCGGCTTTTTGTATTTGCGTTCTTGTTCAAGGGCAAAGTCGATCATCATAATCGCATTTTTCATCACAATCCCAATCAGCAAAATAATGCCGATGAGCGCTATCACGGTTAAATCATTATTAGTTAAAAAGAGAGCGAATAAAGCCCCCATGCCAGCAGAAGGGAGGGTGGATAAGATGGTAATGGGATGAATATAACTTTCATATAACACGCCAAGTACAATGTAGACGACAATGATGGAGGCCAGAATCAACCAGCTTTCATTGCGCAGCGAATTTTGAAAAATCTTAGCGGATCCTTCAAAACTGGTTTGGACACTTTCAGGAATATGCAGCGTTTGTTTCGTTTGATCGATTGTTTTGATGGCATCGCCTAATGCGGCATTGGGCGCAAGATTGAAAGAAATCGTTGCCACGGGAAATTGATTTTGACGATTAATCACTAGTGGCCCCAGTTGTTGGGATAATCGAACAAACGTGCTTAAGGGAACGACACCGTTCGAAGTTAAGTAAATATCATTCAGTGCATTGGGACCTTGTTGTAATTTAGGCAAGCTTTCTAAAATAACGTGATATTGATTGCGTTGCGTAAATATCGTGGAAACTTGCCGTTGGCCAAAGGCATCGTACAAGGTGTCGTCGATGGTTTGCATGTCGATACCTAATCGCGAAGCGGTATCACGATCAACGGTGATCACGGTCTGCAAGCCTAAATTCTGTTGGTCGCTCGCCACATCGCGCAAGACGGGGGATTGATGTAATTGGGCAACTAAACGGGACGTCCATTTTGCTACTTCACTGGTATCGGGGGAACCGACACTGTATTGATATTGGGTGCGACTGATGCGGGTATCGATGGATAAGTCTTGCACCGGTTGTAGGTAAAGTGTCGCGCCGGGTACTTGTGCAAGTGATGGCCCTAAGCGGTGAATGATATCGATGGCGCTGGCATGACGTTCAGCTAAAGGTTTGAGCGTGATTAACATGCGGCCACTATTTAACGTGGTGTTAGTGCCATCAATCCCGATAAAAGAAGAGATATTGGCAACATCGGGGTCTTGCAATACCGCCCGCGCTAATGCTTGTTGACGTTCGGCCATGGCAGGAAAGGAAATGGATTGGGACGCTTCAGAAATACCAAGAATCACGCCGGTATCTTGTAACGGAAAAAATCCTTTGGGAATGACATAAAATAAGACGCCGGTGATGAAGAGTGTCGCAAAGGCAATCGTCAATGTTAGTGGTTGATGTTCGAGAATCCATCGGAGTGATAAACCGTAACGTTCTACTACTTGCTGCTGTATCGCTAAACTTTTACGTTCAAACCAACTCATTTCTTTGATTTGATGCCGACGCAAGATGCGTGAGCATAACATGGGGGTGAGGGTTAAAGAGACAAAGGCAGAAATTAAAATAGTAATAGAGAGCGTTAAGGCAAATTCACGGAATAAACGGCCGACGACATCAGCCATAAAGAGTAAGGGAATCAGTACACCGATGAGGGAGACAGTGAGGGATAAAATAGTAAAACCAATTTGTTCAGCGCCTTTTAATGCCGCTTTAAAAGGCGTGTAGCCTTCTTCGATATAACGAGAAATATTTTCGATCATCACAATGGCATCATCGACGACAAAACCAGCGGCGATGGTGAGTGCCATTAAGCTTAGGTTGTTTAAACTAAACCCTAGCAAATACATCAAACTAAACGTGCCGATCAGTGAGAGGGGGACAGAAATGCTTGGAATGAGCGTGGCGGACACATTGCGGAGAAATAGAAAGATGACGAGGACGACTAAGAGTACGGAGAGTAATAATTCATATTGTACATCGGTGACGGAAGCACGAATTGTGACAGTGCGATCGGTGAGAACCGAGACATCGATATTAGCAGGCAGGGTAGAACGTAGTTGCGTGAGTAAGGCTTTCACGCGATTAGCCACATCAATCACATTGGCACCGGGTTGTCGTTGAATATTCATGATGACAGCGGGAGTGCTATTCATCCACGCGGCAAGCATCACATTTTCTGCCCCATCGGTTACTTGAGCAACGTCTGATACACGAACCGGTGCGCCGTTGTTGTAAGAGATGATTAGGGGTCGGTAATCAGCGGCAGATAAGAGTTGGTCGTTAGCATTAATGGTGTAAGCCAAACTGGGGCCATCAAAACTGCCTTTAGCAGCATTGACATTGGCGGTGTTGATGACAGAGCGTAAATCTTCGAGGTTTAAATGATAAGCAGATAAAGCCATCGGGTTGACTTGAATACGTACAGCAGGACGTTGGCCGCCGCTGATGCTGACTAAACCGACACCGGTTTGCTGGGAAATTTTTTGCGCTAAACGTGTTTCTGCATAATCTTCTACTTGGGGGAGAGATAATACATTAGAAGTTAAAGCTAGTGTAATGATAGGCGTGTCAGCGGGATTGACTTTACTATAAACCGGCGGATTCGGCAGGCCCGTGGGCAAGTAGCTGGTGGCGGCATTAATAGCGGCTTGCACTTCTTGTTCCGCGACGTCTAAGCTCATATCAAGCGTAAATTGCAGCACAATCAGAGAAGCGCCGCGCGAACTCGTCGATGTCATTTGGACAAGCCCCGCCATTTGGCCAAATTGCCGCTCAAGCGGTGCGGTGACGGAAGTGGTCATCACGTCAGGACTGGCGCCAGGATAAAAGGTGGCGACTTGGATAGTGGGATATTCAACTTCTGGTAAAGAGGAGACGGGTAGTAATCGATAAGCAAGAATACCGGTTAATAAAATCGCCAACATCAGTAGTGAGGTAGCGATGGAGCGGATAATAAAAGGGCCGGATAAACTCATGCGAAAAAGCGCCGTTTACGTTTAGTATCGCTATCGGTGATGACAGCGGCCCCATCCACTAGGTTATCTCCTCCCATCACGACCACGGATTGACCGGGTGAAACGCCGGAGGTGATCACGGTGTCATCGCCGACTGTCACGCCTACCGTGATGGGTTTAGTGCTGACCGTGGAATCTTTATTGAGTACATAAACAAACGCTCCTTTCGTACTATTTTGTACGGCGGCAGTGGGTACGACGGTAGCTTGCGGAAGCGTGTTGACGAGCAACTGAATGTTAACAAATTGACTGGGGAATAATCGATTTTGAGCATTGTCAAATATCGCTCGTAATTTAACGGTACCCGTGGTTGGATCAATCTGGTTGTCAAGGGTGACTAATCGTCCCACCGCTAATTGCTCATTTTGTTGACGATCAAAGGCTTCTACGCGCAAAATTTTACCCGCATTAATCTGTTCCATCACTTCAGGAATATTATCTTCCGGAATGGAAAACAAGACAGTAATAGGATTCAGCGTGGTGACGACGGCGATACCATTCGTATCCGAGACTTGCACAACATTGCCTGGATCCACCAAGCGTAAACCGATACGGCCATCGGTAGGGGAGGTAATGCGGCAATAAATTAAATTCACTTTCACGGCTTCAATTAAGCCTTGGTCAGTTTTCACTGTCCCTTGATATTGTTTAACCAACGATTGTTGTGTGGCATACGTTTGTTGAGAAACGGAATCTTGTCGCCAGAGGGTTTTATAACGTTTAAGATCGACCAACGCATTATCCAGTAAAGCTTGATCGCGTAATAATTGTCCTTCGTACTGTAGCAGTTGCGCCTCGTAAGGTCGTGGATCGATCTCAGCCAGCACATCGCCTGCTTTCACCATTTGCCCTTCATGAAATAAAACGCGAATGAGTTGACCATTAATCTGGGTGCGGACGGTGATCGTGCGGGTCGGGGTGACAGAGCCAAGGGCGGACAAATAAACCGGCACATCTCTCGTGCGTGCCTTGGCTACGACAACGGCAGTCGGGGGTGCACTCTGGTGATTTTTTTTGAAGACAATGAGCTGTCTGCCAAGACCAAGCGTGACGGCAATGATTAATATCACCAGCCAAAAATCGAGCCGACGATGGAATGGCGTGTGTGCATTCATAAGGCAGATCGTTTCCTTTATTTAATTGCTTAGCTGTTGAAATAGTAGCTTAAATGTCAGCGGTTTAGCTATATTTATCTTGTTAAAAAATCAAAGGTTAGGTAAAATGGCCGCCCTTTTATTAAATAGCCCATACAGCCATGCAAACGAAGTCAGCCCATTTTTTTGTAGCAGCGGCACCACTTTTCCTCGTGCTTTTTATCGATAGCATGGGGTTAGGGCTCGTCTTCCCTATTTTAAACGCACTTTTATTTGATCCAAGCGCCCATTTTCTTTCGCCTGAAATCAGTAGCAACACGCGACATCTTTTATATGGCGTGACGATTAGTATTTATATGTTCTGTTGGTTTTTTGGTGCTGCTTTTCTCGGCGATGTTTCGGATCAAATAGGTCGTAAAAAATCGATTATGGTTTGCTTATTAGGTGCATTCGCTGGTTATTTACTCTCTGCGTTTGCCGTTATGCTCAATAGTCTTATATTACTCATTCTCGGTCGTGTGATTGCTGGCTTTACGGCAGGCAGCCAAGCGATTGCCCAAGCTGCCATTGTGGACATCAGCGAGCCTGAACATAAAGCCAGAAATTTAGGACTCATCTTATTTTTCACTTCACTTGGTTTTGTGGCAGGTCCTATGGCGGGCGGGGTGTTATCCAGTTCTAATTTACTACCCTGGTTTAACTATACGATGCCTTTTTATTTTGCGGCGGCTATTTCACTCGTAAACGCGGTATTACTTTTTATTTTTTTCCAAGAAACTTTTTCGCGAGCGGCAAATATCCGTTTACGATTACATTATGCCTTAGAGATTTTTGCGGCTGCTTTTAAGCATGAAAAAATCCGCGAATTATCCATTGTTTTATTGGTGATGATTTTTGGTTGGAGCGGATTTTATTCATTTATCTCCATGTACTTATTACGCGTTTATCATTTTACTTCCTTCGTCAATGGTCTTTATATGGGCTTAATGGGCGTGGGTTTTGGTATTGGAACAGGATTTTTAATTAATCCGCTCACCAAGCGTTTCTCTTTGCAGCAATGCGTGATAGGCGGCTGCTTATTAACTGCCCTGGGTATCGCGCTCACCCTGGCGGCACCTACCGTCACTTATGTCTGGTTTTATGTATTACTAAATGGCATCGCCATGGCGAGTGCCTATTCAACCATATTAACGTTATTTTCCAATCAAGTAGATGAAGCTTCGCAAGGATGGGTGATGGGGATTACCGGTGCGATCATGGCATTTGCTTTTGGGATAAATGGCTTCTTAGTAGGATTATTAGCGGAGTTAAGCCCGAAAATTCCTCTGATTATTTCGACCATTAGCCTGGTATTGAGTGCCATTTTGATGAAAAGTCTTTATCGTTCATCCTTGAAAAATCAGCCATTTACCGCGTAAGACAGGTTTTTTGATATACTAGAGACATGGACGTCAAATCCGCTCCTTTCAATGATACTTCGACGAAGTATACTTTTGCGACGTTGAGTTATGTCGCCTTATCTATTATTAGCATTGCTTTATCCTCCGAATCGGGAATGGCGACGATATGGTTTTCTAATGCGGCGCTGCTAATTTTTATTTTACGTGACGAAAAAAGGATGGCGTGGGGTTATCTGCTGGTTTGTTTATTCAGCGCTTTTATCAGTAATGTTTTGATGGGTACCTCTGTCAGCGTTTCACTGGGTCTTGCGATAAGTAATGTTATCGAAATATTACCTATTATTCTTCTTCGATTATCTTTACCTGAATCTGCGCTGGTCGGTAAGATTGGTTTAGAATTTTTACGAATTTTAATCTATGCCACGCTTGGTTGTATTTTAGCGGCTCTGGTGGCAGGTATGGTTTTATTTTTAGCCTATCACGTGGAGTATAGTGCGGCGGTGATCAAATGGTTTGCGGCAGATTTTCTTGCACTCGTGGCAGTGGCTCCTTTAGGCATATCGTTTACGAAACAAAATTGGCAAGAAATAATCAAACGAAATCGTCTCATTGAGTTAACTATCTTTTTGGTGATCACGGTTTTACTCGAAGTAGTAGTCTTTGTATTTACACCGTTTCCTTTTATTATTATTTCATTACCTCTGCTTATTTCTGCCTTTCGACTCCGATTTTTTGGCACGGCTATCTTATGTTTAATAGAAGCGATTACTTTTCTGTTACTCGAATACAGAGCGGAGATTTTAATTGCAGGACCCTATCCTTATTTTTATAACTATGCACCTATCATCGTTAGTATTATTTTACTGTCGCCCCTGATTATTGCGCTCTTAGTAGATCAATATAGCGCTGCTATGCGAGAATCGCGAAAACTGTCGAAAGAGTTAAGTTATCATACTACCCATGACAGTTTAACTAATTTAATTAGCCGTAGTGAATTTGAAAGGCAAGTAAAAGAAATTATTGAAATGGGCATGCAAGAATATACTTATTTATTTTGTTACCTGGATTTAGATCGATTCAAAATTATCAATGATACCTTAGGTCATGCAGCCGGTGATGAGTTATTAAGATGTATTACGGATGTCATTCAAAGTAATATTAGAGCAACTGATATTTTAGCACGGTTAGGGGGTGATGAGTTTGGTATTGTCTTTACTAATATTTCGATGTCATCTGCGATTAAGATATGCGAAAAAGTTATTTCTGCTATTCGGTCATTAAAATTCAAATGGGATGGTAAGGCTTATGAAGTTGGTGTTAGCATTGGCATGGTGCATTTTTTCCCTGGTTCGACTTCATTTGAGTCATTGATGGCAAAAGCAGATGTCGCGTGTTATACCGCCAAGCATCAAGGTGGTAATACACATGCTATTTATGAAGACATGAAAAGTGAAGCCTCGCTTTATCATCGCGAGATTCATTTAATTTCAGGGATTAAAGAGGCGATTGAAGAAGATCGATTTGTGCTTTATATACACGAAGTGAAATCGCTTAAAAAAGATATGGTGATGGATTCGTATCATGAAATTTTATTGCGTTTAATCGATGGAAATAAGATGGTGTATCCCGCGCAATTTATCTCGACAGCGGAGCGATATAATTTAATGTCGGGGATTGATCAATGGGTGATTAGGAAAGTATTGATTGATTATGGTGCGCAGTTGGCAGGGTTGTCTAATTTTTCTTTCACCATTAATTTATCAGCGAATTCCATCAATTCACCTTACTTTATTGATTTTCTGATGGCGGTATTAGAGGAAACGCCCATACCTCGTTCGCGAATTGGATTTGAATTAACGGAAACAGCGGTGATCAACAATCTTGATAAAGCAGGTGAGATATTAAGGATGATTCAAATGTATGGCTCATTCATTGCGTTGGATGATTTTGGTAGTGGATTAAGTTCGTTTAATTATCTTAAATATTGTCCGGTTAAATTTGTAAAAATTGATGGCAGTTTTATCAGAATGGTTGCTAAAAGTGCGATTGATAAATCGATTGTGGAATCGATTAATGAATTGGCGCATAAATTAGGGGCGTTGACGATTGCGGAGTATGCGGAATCGGAGGAGATATTGTCGGTTTTGTATGAGATAGGGGTGGATTTTGCGCAGGGGTATGCGATTAGTAGGGAAACGCCGTTGGTGGATTTATTTGTTGATAATTAAAAACTATTAATTATATAATAACGATAATTATTGCTTATTATACCTACCGAGGGGTTATGAATATCCGTGATTTAAAATACCTTGTCGCCTTAGCCGACCATGGTCACTTTGGAAAAGCGGCGGATGCCTGCTTTGTGAGCCAACCCGCGTTGAGCATCCAAATCAAAAAGCTGGAAGAAAACTTAGGGGTCAAGTTACTCGAGCGGACTAATAAATCCGTGCTATTAACAGATAGTGGCACTATTATCGCAGAACGTGCGCGAAGTATTCTCAATCAGGTAGAAGAAGTGCGGGACATTGCTAAAGCAGCAAAAGACCCTTTTAGTGGCGAACTAAGAATCGGCATTATCCCGACGTTGGCGCCTTATTTATTGCCGCTCATTTTTCCTGCCTTAGTGAAAGCTTTTCCGAAGATTTCTTTTTATCTTATCGAAGAAAAAACCGCTTTCCTGATTGAGCATCTTAAACAAGGGAAATTACATGCTACATTTTTAGCTTCTGCCATGATAGAAACGAATTTTAAAAGCGCTTTATTATTTGAAGAAGAATTTTTATTGGCTATGCCAGCCAATCATGCGCTAAGCAAAAGAAAATCTATTCGGCAGCACGATTTAGATAATAAAGATTTATTATTACTCGATGAAGGGCATTGCTTGCGAGAACAAGCGCTTGCAGTATGTCATCGCTTGAAGGCGACAGAAACGCAACACTTCCGTGCGACGAGTTTAGAAACGCTGCGCCATATGATCACTGCAGGTATGGGTATGACGTTAATGCCAAAATTGGCTTGTCGCCCTAGCCCAGATATTTGCTATGTGCCTTTTGTTCAACCGAGACCCACAAGACCCATTAGCCTAGCTTGGAGAGCTTCCTCTGCTAAACAAGCAGTATTGGAAGCTCTCGCTAAGCAAATTAAGCACTCAATCCTGTAGCGACTGCATTCAACACTGCCGCAATCCGCACGGCTGATTGGATCGCTAATTTGCTGATATTTGCTTTCACTAATTCATGCGTATGCGATTCTATGCACATACCGCATCCGTTGATTGCTGACACTGCAAGGCAGATCAACTCAAAATCCGTTTTTGAAATGCCGGGGTTGCCAATAATATTCATCCGCAACTTAGCAGGCATGCGGGTAAATGAGGGATCATTGACGAGATGAATAAATCGATAATAAATATTATTCATGGCCATAATCACCGCCGCACCTTTTGCCGCATGAATTTCATTTTCAGCTAACTGATCCCCTACTTCTTCGCGAATAGCCTCCATCAATGTCGTGTTTTTTGTCGCATAAGCGGACGCCATCGCAATGATATAAATTTGCTTCTGGCTTAAATCTGGTGCGCCTTCAACGGTTAAAACATTTGATAAATTCAGCTTAATGTCTTTTGCATAGTCAGGTAATTGATTTATTAGTTGATCAATATTCATGATTATTCTCCTACCGCTTCTAATGTTTTTTCACCTTTATGCCAGTTGCAAGGGCACAATTCATCGGTTTGTAAGGCATCTAACACCCGCAACACTTCTTGCGGATTACGACCGACGTTGAGATCCGTCACCATCACAAAACGAATCGTTCCTTCAGGGTCAACAATAAACGTCGCACGTTGGGCAACACCTTCACTTTTATCCAATACCCCCAACGATTCTGTTAACTCACGTTTGATGTCTGCGAGCATCGGGAAAGGTAAATCACGTAATTCTTCTTTTTGCTGTTTCCAAGCTAAATGGACAAATTCAGAATCCGTGCTCACGCCAAATACCTGCGCGTCTCTATCCACAAATTCTTGATGCAAACGGCCAAATGCAGCAATTTCGGTGGGGCAAACGAAGGTAAAATCTTTTGGCCAGAAGAAGAATACTGCCCATTTTCCCGCTGCGTTAGATGAGTTCATCTCGGTAAATGCATGTTTAGCATCAGCAGATATCACGCCTTTTAAATTGAATGATGGAAATTGATCGCCTATTCTTAACATAGTGTTGTTCCTCCAAATGTTGATAGTGAAACGATAGCGAAAGGGGGCAGATGGCAACAGTATATTGTTTTTATAATGTTGATAATTTTTGTTTATTATAACGCTAGTTTTCCAATAGCACAGCTTTTTTTGATAAGTAAATAGTCAAGCTAACAATAAATGTATTCTGAATAAGCTGAATTTCTCCGTGAATCTCTGTACGCAACAAAAATTGTTTACAATAACAATTACTTTTGTTAAGCTTTTTTTCCCTCAAGCGTATCCTTAATCTTTCGTCATCTCTGTATTTTTTTCTTGCCAATTTTTTTATTTTAAGCCAACAATCGTTACCAACCCCTTTTTACTAATGGTGAAATATGCAAAACATGAAATTATTAGACGTAACTTTACGAGACGGCGGTTATAAAACCAATTTCTGTTTTTCCCCGGAAATCATTTCCAATGTACTCACTTCGTTAGATCAATCCGGCGTGGAGTATATTGAAATCGGTTATCGCAATGGCTCGTTCAAACCCATCCCAAACATTGGCCCAGCAGGGATGTGCGCAGAAGAATATATTAACTATTGTAAAAGCTGGATTCAGTTTGCTAAACTGACGGTCATCTTGCACCCAAAGAATATATCCTGGAGTGACATGGAAGAAATGCAAAAGTGCGGTGTTGATAGTGTGAGAATATGCTTTCCAACGCAACATCCTCTACTTGGCTTGAAAACCATCGAAATGGCTCAGCAATGCAACTTTGAGGTGTTTGTTAATATCACCCGCGTTTCTCAATATACTCAAGAGCAATTGCTTGAATGGATACATCAAATTGAACCGTATAATGTAAAAGCGATTTACCTCGCCGATTCCAACGGAAATCTTACCCCTTATGAAGTAAGTAAACTATTTACCTATTTAAACGAAAAAAGCACAGCTTCATTTGGCTTCCACGCGCATGATAATTTATTTTTAGCGCAAGCGAATGCCGTTGCTGCGTTAAATCATGGCGTAGAATACATCGATGCCTCATTGTATGGCC
>SCTP01000060.1 GCA_004322325.1 Gammaproteobacteria bacterium
GGGTTGATAGGGATGATGATCGGGGAAAGCGTGAGGAATAATATCAAAACCAGCTTGTTTTAAAGTCAAAAAGAATCGGTCAGGGTGACCGATCCCTGCGACAGCGTGTGCTTTCTTGTCGGGAGATTGCCGCGTCGCTTCGCTCCTCGCAATGACGGGTAGGAGTTCTACTGGTTCTAAAATCATGTCTTCGCCATTGACCACGACAAAATCGACTGACTGTAAACGAGAAACGGGCTCACGTAGTGGGCCTGCGGGTAATAAACAATTATTTCCAAAACGGCGTGAGCCATCAATAATAACAATTTCAATATCACGACCTAAACGATAGTGTTGCAAGCCATCATCGCTAATGACGATATCGCATGGTGCTTGCTGCAAAAGTTCACGCACGGCCGCAACGCGATCAATTCCAATCACAAGCGGACAATTAGCTCGCTGTGCCAATAAAACAGCTTCATCTCCCACTTCGGTAGCTGCATCCTCTTGCTTAACGCGATAAGGTTTAATCTGTCGTTTACCGCCTACCCCACGACTCACAATACCAGGACGATATCCTTGCGCGATAAGATAATGCGCCAGCCAAATCACAAATGGCGTTTTACCTGTACCACCTACCGTAATATTGCCGACAATAATAACAGGCACATTAAAGCGATGGGTTTTGAGAAAACCAAGACGATAGAGTTGACGTCTAATGAAAATACAACCACGGAATAACCACGAAAACGGCAGCAAAATAAAAGTGATAAAGCGCAAAGAGGGCTGATACCAATACCGATTTATCTCAAGCATTTGCAATTGCATCCCAATGTGGAACATCTTTGAATTGCAAGCGATGTAATTTCGCATAATGGCCATCGCGTACTAATAATTCTTGATGACTACCCACTTCGATAATTTTACCTTCATCCATGACAATAATTTTATTCGCATGCTCGATGGTCGATAAGCGATGCGCAATCACCAATGTCGTACGATTCTTCATTAATTCATCTAACGCAGATTGAATATAACGTTCCGATTCTGTATCCAAGGCAGAAGTGGCTTCGTCTAAAATTAACACCGGCGCATCTTTTAAAATTGCCCGGGCAATGGCAATACGTTGACGTTGACCGCCGGATAATAACACCCCATTTTCGCCGACGAGCGCATCAAACGTATTAGGAAACTGCTCGATAAATTCGATCGCATGAGAAGCTTTGGCAGCCGCCACAATTTCGGCCTGAGTAATCTGCTGGAAACGGCCATAAGCAATATTGTTAGCAATCGTATCGTGAAATAACGTGACATGCTGGGATACTAAAGCAAATTGTTGGCGCAAATCTTTTAATGAGTAATCGCGAATAGAAACATCATCCAGGTAAATTTCACCTACATAATTATCATAAAAACGCGTCAAGAGACTCGCCAAGGTGGATTTTCCGCTACCTGAGCGGCCGACTAATGCGACAATTTCACCGGGTTCAATAGTAAAAGAAATATCGTGTAATACTTGCTTACCTGTCTCGTAAGTAAAATTCACTTGCGAAAAAGTAATTTTGCCTTTAGCTCGCCCGATGGAACGCATGCCTTTATCTTCTTCTAGCGGGACATCCATCAATTCAAACACATTTTGCGCGCCGGCTAAACCGCGATACAGTTTATTCTGCACAAAGGCTAAATCTTTCATCGGCTTTAATAAAGCTAACATCGCCGCCACCATCGCTACAAAGCCACCTGCTGTCAAAATCGAGTCTGAAATATCTAAAGCAGCAATATAAAGTGTCAGCGCTAATGCGCCTGCCATCGTAAACTGCACCGCCGCGACGCTAATCGCGCGCGTGGATACCACTTTCATTTCACGCTGACGGTTAACGCGCGTCGCTTTACTAAACTTCGTACTTTCATATTCCTGCCCTTCAAAAGCGCGTACCACTTTATATCCTTCAATATTTTCTTCTGCGCAATGACTAATTTCGGCTATCGAATCCTGCACACTTAAACTTAAGCGGCGAATACGCAAACTTGCCACTCGCATAATGACGGTTACCAGGGGCATGATGGCAAAAAAGAGCACGGTTAATTTCCAACTAATCGAAAACATCACGGCGATTAAGCCGATGATCAGAAACACGGATTGAAGAGCAGAGGTTAAGACATCCGCACTCGCATTGGCCACCTGATCCACGCCGTATAAGATGACAGACAGGATTTGACCGCTGGTATTGTGATCGTAATAGCGAGCGGGTAAGCGTTGGAGGTGGGTAAACAAATCTTGGCGCAGGCGCATGATCACATTGCGAGAAGCAAAGGCCACGTAATAATTTGACAAAAAGTTAGCCACGCCGCGGAAAATAAACACACCCATAATCAAAAAAGGGGCAAGCGTAAGAAAATGTTTATCTTTGGCTACTAAGCCTTTGTTTAATAATGGTTTTAGAAAGTAGACAAACCAGGCATCCACACCCGAATAACAGATGCTGCCGATCGCCGCCACGATCAACGCTAGCCAATAGCGGCGAACATAAACAAAAAGGCGCGCGTAGATGTGAAACGCGTTGGCGACGTGTCGGGGTTTAACTTTGGATTTGGATCGTGCCATGGGCGATTATTTCTTTGAATTTTCAAGAGGGTGTATCTTATCATAAGAGCTTGTTGGGCTACAAATAGCGGGATGAATTTATATGGCCGGTTATAATAAAATTATAAGTGGCCATATAAAACTGAAACTTGATTTATATGGCCGATTATAATTAAACTATAAGTGGCCATATAAATATGAATCCGGGTAAGCGCACAATGAAAGCAATGATTATAGGACGAGAGGCAGAGCAAAAAATTCTGCAAAAAATACACCATTCCTCTCGGGCTGAGTTTCTTGCTATTTACGGCCGAAGACGTGTTGGAAAAACTTATTTAATTAAACAGTATTTCTCCAGTCAACCCTGCTATTATTTTCAAATTACTGGCGTTAAAGATGGCTCGATGAAAGAGCAACTTTATGAATTTACTCGTACGATGGAAAAAGTATTTTACCACCCTGGAACAACACTTAAAGAGCCCCACAGTTGGATGCAAGGCCTAGAAATGCTTACCCATGCTATAGAAAAATACAGCGAGGGGAAAAAAATCATTTTATTTTTTGATGAGTTACCCTGGCTAGCGACTAAACGCTCTCGCTTACTGCAAGCACTCGATTATTATTGGAATACAAAGTGGGTAGATAATCCTAAAATGAGACTGATTGTTTGTGGTTCTGCCGCCTCGTGGATTATCGAAAACATCATCAGCAACAAAGGAGGATTACATAACCGTATTACTGCCCAATTAAGATTAGAGCCATTTTCGCTCAATGAAACAAAAAATTTTTTAAAATATCGCGGCATCACCCTCAGTGATAAACAGATTTTACATATTTATATGGTAGTAGGCGGCATTCCTCATTATTTAAACCAAATAGAAAAAAGTTTATCTGCTGCTCAAAATATTGATAAATTATGCTTTAATAAAAATGGAATTTTATTCAATGAATTTAACAATCTCATTCCTGCTTTATTTGATGACGCAGAAGTTCATAAAGAGTTCATACGCGTCATTGCAAAACAGCGCTACGGAATTGAACGACGAGAATTACTAAAAAAATTAAAAATGCCATCAGGCGGGCGCTTTAATCAACGCTTAATTGAACTTGAAGAAGCTGGATTTATTATCAGCTTTAAACCTTATGGTCATCTAAAGCGAGGCCATTATTATCGCATCAATGATGCGATAA
>SCTP01000061.1 GCA_004322325.1 Gammaproteobacteria bacterium
CTTCCGATCTGTGTGTTTTAGTCCACATGGTATGCTCTTTTATGTAAAAACGATTATTGTATGCGAGTTTACTAAAAAGTCAATCGTCTTAGCATAAACCTGAACGGTTGCTGAAAGTTACGTATAACGCTTCAAATTTAAGCTACCCCATCATCAACAAGCCTAATTTCAATTCGTTCTTTTCCTCCGTCAATATTAATCCTCTTCAGAGCAACCAACCCCACTTCCGCGGTTGATTTTACATGCGTACCGCCACATGGTACTTTGGAGAAACCTTCAATTTCCCAATATCGTCTTTGGTTCTTAACATCAGAAAAACCCGTTTTAATAGGCGCATCCTTGGCAAGGATTTCGTTATATTCAGCTAATACACTCTCAAAAATAGAAGAAATATTCTTATCATAGACAAAATCAATTCTCGCTTCCGCAATATGCGCGCCGATTTTTTCAATTCCTAGTTTTTTAGTAACAAGCTCAAGAATTAATTCCGCTGCAAAATGTAAGCGCATAAGTCTATATCTGCGAGACCAATCAATTTCCATCACCACCTGATCACCAGGCGAAAGCCCGTGTCCTTCTGGTAGGGTGTAATAAATCAAGTTGCCTTCTATTTCCGAATGAAGGACATTCATTCCGTTGATATAAGCTCTATCACTTTCTTGGCCGCCTGAAAAAGAAAAAGCGATGGTTTCATCAAATAAAATCCGATTACCACTGACTGATGAGACTTGAGTAGCTAGATGACACTGATATGGATTATCCCAAAATACTTTTCGCATTTCACACCTTACTTAATTACACATATTTTTCCGTCAGTTAAATATTGAAGATCGCTAGAATGCAAAGAAAATACCGCGTGAGGCGTCCCTGCTGCCGCCCATAATATTTCAAATCCCAACAAATCCTCGTCAATCAGAATATGATTTATTTTTTGTTTGTGACCAATCGGTGGAACACCACCAATAGCAAATCCAGTTGTTTCACGAGTAAAGTCAGCATTAGCCTTTACAATCTTTTCACCGATTATTTTCTCAATCGTTTTCTCATTAACGCGATTACTACCGCTAGCGAGAATTAGAATGGGTTGGTTTGTTTTTTCTGAACGAAATACCAGTGATTTAACAATTTGCGCCACTTCACAACCCAACGTTTGCGCTGCATCGTTTGCCGTTCGTGTACTTGAAGCTAATTCCACCACGTCAAAAACCAACCCTTTTTGAACTAACGCCTCTTGAACCATCCTCGCGCTTTTACTTAAATTTTGATACTTATCCATAGTCACCTCACCCATTAAAACTCGTGCGCTATAACGCACAATGTTTCTCTACACAGGTGAATGATGAAAGCTATCTATAAGCATATCTCTTTGACTTTAAAGGAATTACGCCGCCAAAAGGGGTGGAGTCTGGATAAGGCTGCTGAAAAAACAGGGGTCAGCAAAGCCATGCTCGGCCAAATAGAACGTGAAGAATCTAGCCCGACTATCGCCACCTTATGGAAAATCGCAAGCGGGTTTGATACCTCTTTTTCTTCCTTTATCGAAGAAATTAGCTCTGAATTTAATAAGCCTGTTTATCGCAGTGGACAAACACAGCAGCTTCATTCAAGTGATGAAAAAATCCGAGTGATGCCGTTATTTCCTTTTGATGAGCAATTAAAATGTGAAATTTTTGTAATTGAATTATTGCCAACATGCGAGCATTTATCACCACCTCATCAAACAGGCGTGATAGAACACGTGATTGTAGCGGAGGGAAAAATGGAAGTATTAGTAAACGGTATATGGCAACCGTTAAATAAAGGCGAGGGGCTTCGCTTTGATGCTAATCAACCACATGGGTATAGAAATATCTCAGCAGAAATCGCTACATTTCATGATGTCATTCATTACCCTAAAGCTGGAAAGATTCTACGAAATCTTAACCTGGAAAAGACCCGATAATTCAAGCTGGCGATGGGACTCGAACCCGCGACTGTTGGTCATTGTCTTGTCAGGTGGTCTGTTGGCTATGAGTGTCCCAAAAGTGGCTACGATCAATTAAACTACTCCACTGCTGTAAAAACGGTTAAAATTGAATGGCCTAAATTTTTGGTTGATATATGAACAAAGTGGTTTGCCATATGAGCTCAGTTAATAACCTAGAAAATATTATTTCTCAAGGTGGTCTACTCTGCAAAAATGAAATATCTAAAAACCATGTAACTTATGAAGATATAGCTAATAGTGATGTACAGGATAAAAGAACCCAAACAGTAGTACCTTTTCCGCCTGGCGGAAATTTGCACAATTATGTGCCATTTTATTTTTGGGGATTAACTCCTATGCTCCTTGTTAATAGAGCCAAGCAAAACGATATTATATTTCTCGTAACCCATACAGAAACCATTGCTAAAGCAGGCTTGCCTTTCACATTCACAGATCGACATGCTGTTGTTAAGTATGCAACCTTTTATAACGACCTAGATGAATTAAAAAATTTAGACTGGAGCACTATTCAATTAAAGCAATGGGCAAACACTGACGATCATCCTGATAGAAAAGAAAAAAAACAAGCTGAGTTTTTAGTCCACAAAAAATTGCCTTGGGAACTTATTTACGGCATAGC
>SCTP01000062.1 GCA_004322325.1 Gammaproteobacteria bacterium
ATTCAAAAGCCCTGCTGAAATTGCGATGATACAAACAGCCGTGAATATCACCGAAAAAGCGCATCTTCGCGCGATGCAAGTTTGCCGTCCAGGGTTATATGAATATGAGCTAGAAGCAGAATTAATGTATGAATTTGTACGCCATGGCGCGCGTTTTCCAGCGTATAATTCTATCGTTGGAGCAGGTAAAAACACGTGTATTTTACATTATGTCACGAATAATCAGCCCATTGCGGAGGGTGATTTAATATTGATTGACGCAGGAGCAGAATACCAATATTACGCAGCGGATATTACGCGGACTTTCCCTGCCAATGGACATTTTTCTGCTGAACAGCGTGCGATTTATGAGTTAGTACTGGCTGCCCAATTAGCGGCGATTGATGCCGTCAAACCAGGTGTTTCTTGGACAGTTGCACAAGATGCAATTGTGAAAGTGCTAACGCAGGGATTAATGGATCTCGGTTTATTGGAAGGGCATCTCGATGATCTGATCGAGCGTCAAGCGTATTTCCCTTTTTATATGCATCGCTCGGGTCATTGGTTAGGGTTAGATGTACACGATGCAGGCCGTTATAAAATTGGTGAAAATTGGCGGCCTTTACAGCCGGGTAATGTGTTTACGATTGAGCCGGGTATTTATATTTCTGCTGATTTGCCTGGTATCGATTCACGCTGGCATAACATTGGCGTGCGGATTGAAGATGACGTTCTCATCACGGAAAAAGGGTGTGACGTGCTGAGTCAACGCCTTCCTAAAACGGTAGCGGATATAGAAGCATTGATGAAGAAGTAAAGGTGACAAATGTATTACGATCTCATCATCGTCGGAGGTGGTTTAGTAGGGGCGGGATTTGCCGCCGCGCTACGTGATACGTCATTACGTATCGCACTGGTAGAGGCGAAATTACCCAGTCAAAACGATCCGCGTTTATTTGCTTTGAATTATGGTAGTTGCCAATTTCTGCATCATCTTGGCCTATGGCCTGCGCTTGCCTCGTATGCGGCACCTATTCACCAAGTGCATGTTTCTCACCAGGGGCGATTTGGTGCTGTACGCTTGCGCCGCGAAGACATTCATTTACCTACTTTAGGCCATGTGATTCCTGCCCGCTTTATTGAAGCGGCATTGAATGAGTTATTAACTACCTTGCCGAATGTCACGTTGTATCGCCCTGCGAAACTCATTTCTCTTCACCAAAAAGAGGGTTGCGCGACGCTTTTGCTTGAGACAGAAGCCGGCGAAAAAAGCATTCAATCGGCTATTGTGATTGGTGCCGATGGAACCGACTCTACCGTGCGTAGCCAATTAAACATGGCGACCCACGTTGTCGATTATCAACAAAGTGCTATCGTGACACGCACCAAATTAAAACGTTCATCGAGTCATATTGCCTACGAGCGCTTTGTCGACAACGGTGTGATTGCCATGCTTCCTTTAACCAATGATGAATGTGCCACGATTTGGACAGCAGACAATGCGGTTATTTCGCACTTAATGTCATTATCCGATGAGGCTTTTCGACAAGCTTTACAACAAGCATTTGGCTACCGTTTAGGACGATTACAATCTATTCAGCAGCGTCACCATTTTCCTTTACGCATGGTGAGAGCAGAGAAAGCGATGGAACAATGTGTATTATTATTGGGAAATGCGTTGCATACCTTGCCGCCTGTGGCAGCGCAAGGATTTAATCTGGCGTTGTACGAAGTGGCGGCATTAGTGGAAAGCATCAAAGAAAAAGGCAATTTACAGCAGGCCTTATTGCAAACGCAAAAGCAGCAAGCAAAAAGTATTGATTTATCGCATCGTCTTTCACAGCTATTTTCTCGCCCTTCTTTGCTAACAAGCTTGATGTTACCGTTAGGCATGCTTGGTTTGGATCTTATCACGCCTATTAAAGTAAAATGCCTAAAAGACTTAATGGGAAGAGCAGGACGTGTACCACCTTTATTGTTGAGTGCAGGGGAATGAAAAAAAATTCGCAGCAGGACATGGAAAAAGAATTGATTGCGATCACTAATCAATTGCTCATCGAATTAGGCGAGCCGCAACGAGAAATTAAACTCAGCGATTCGCTGCAGCGATTGGGGATTGATAGTTTAGCGCGCGCAGAATTATTTCAGCGAGTGCAACGTCTGTTTGATGTCCATCTACCTGATCGTTTAATTGCATCAGCAGAAACGTTAGACGATATTATTGTTTATCTCCAAAAAGCCAGTCCACGTATAACGCATAAAATAGAGCGTACGGTGATTAAAGAGCACGGCGAGCGATCACAAGCAGACCCAATGCAAGCGCACACTTTACTTGATATTTTGTTATTGTACGCAGAAAAATCGCCTGACAAAGCGCATATTTATTTTCAAAATGAAGAAGGCGGTGAAGATATCATTACGTATGATCAATTGCTGCAATCTTCTTTGCGTGTCGCCCAAGGATTAAAAGAGCGGGGGTTGAAAGACGGGGAAACGGTAGCGATTATGTTGCCTACCCATCCGAGTTTTTTCTCTACTTTTTTTGGTATTTTACTCGCAGGTGGTATCCCTGTTCCCATTTATCCGCCATTTCGTGCGCATATGTTAGAAGCGTATGCAAAATTAGAATCGCGCATTTTAAAGAATGCCGAAGTGCGTATGCTCGTTACGTTTGAACAGGCAGAAAAATTAAGTTATTTGTTAAAAGCGTTTGTGCCTAGTTTGAATATCGTTACCACGGTAGATGAGTTGTTAGCCCCTACTCCGCTTAGCCATCTTTTCAAAGCAAAGTCGGATCATCCTGCTTTTATCCAATATACCTCTGGTAGTACCGCTGCGCCTAAAGGGGTGTTGTTATCACACTATAATTTACTTGCCAATATTCGCGCTTATGGTAAAGCAGTGAATGTGACGCCAGATTCCGTGGCGGTGAGTTGGTTGCCGCTATATCACGATATGGGACTCATTGCCATGTGGTTAGGGAGTTTATATTACGGTATCCCGTTAATTTTAATGACCCCGTTTTCTTTTCTTAATCGTCCTGAGCGTTGGCTATGGGCGATTCATCATCATCGTGGTACGCATTCTGGTGCGCCTAATTTCGCTTACGAATTATGCGTACGTAAAATTGAACCAGCGATGATAGAAGGCTTAGATTTAAGTTCTTGGGGTATGGCAGCCAACGGGGCGGAGAAAGTTTATCCACGAACACTCGAAGCATTTACAAATAAATTTGCACCATACGGATTTAAGCGTCATGCCTTAATGCCTGTCTATGGATTAGCGGAATCCACCGTTGGGTTAGCGATTCCACCCCTGGGACGAGAATTTCGTATTGATAAAGTGGATCGTAAAAAATTCGAAGAAGAACGGCGAGCAGAACCTGCCACGGGTAAACATACGCTCGAATTTGCTGCTTGTGGCAAAGCGCTTGAGCATCATGAAATTAGAATCGTCGATGAAGAAGATCATGTATTGCCTGAGCGTCATGTCGGTAGTTTGCAATTTCGCGGCCCTTCTTGCATGCAGGGTTATTACAATAATCCCAGTGCGACACAGGCTATTCTCCATGATGGTTGGATGGATTCCGGTGATCTTGCTTATTTAGCGGATGATGAAATATTTATTACGGGCCGTCGTAAAGATTTAATCATCAAAGCGGGTCGTAATCTTTATCCTGCTGAAATGGAAGAATTAGTTGGCAATATCGCTGGTATTCGCCAAGGTTGTGTGGCGGCATTTGGTATGACGGATAATGAGCGTAGCAGTGAGCAATTAATTATTGTGGCAGAAACACGCGAAAAAAATAAAGCGAAGCGTGAGCAAATCATCGAGAAAGTAAAAGAAACGATTACCATGACATTGGATATTGTTCCTGATCAAGTCATCTTAGTCGCCCCGCGTGTGGTTCCTAAAACGTCCAGTGGTAAATTACAGCGGGCGGCATGCAAAACGATGTATCTAGAAGGACGTTTGGGTAAAAAACAAATACCAGCGTGGCTGCAAATCGGCAAGCTATCGGGCCAGTGGGTCATGAAAAAAATAGCAGACGTGGTGTTAACCATTGGCAAATGGATTTATACCACTTATGTTGCTGTGATAGCGCTTATGACTTTACTACCTCTCTGGTTGTTTGTTTACTTTGCTTCTTCTCAGTCTGCTGCTAAAGCATGTCGTTTATGGACAAAGTATTTATTAAAAATAGTGGGTTGTCCGGTAAAAGTCATTGGTACGGATAACTTAACGAAAGCATCACCGGTTATTTTCGCCGCGAATCATGCGAGTTACATCGATGTCATTGTTGCTTTATCCGTGGTACCGCCTGGCACCCGTTTTGTCGGCAAAAAAGAATTATTTTCTGCGCCTATTTTGCGTACGTTTGCCCGTAAACTAGATTATCTTGCCGTTGACCGGTTGGATTTTTCAAAAGGCATCGAAGATACACAGAAGATTGAAGCGACACTGAAGGCAGGCCATGCTATTTTTATTTTTCCCGAAGGTACTTTTGGCTATGCCGCAGGTTTGCGGCCTTTCCGTTTAGGTGCCTTTAAAATGGCGGTAGAAACGCAAGTGCCTATTTGCCCGGTGGCCTTAAATGGCACGCGCACGATTTTGCGCGATGATGAGAAATTATTGCGGCCAGGCAAAGTCATCATCACTATTTCTGAACCCATTGCACCGGGAGGGACAGAATGGCAAAACGTCACGCAATTACGTGCTGCTGTTCGTGCTGAAATTGCCACTTATTGCGGTGAGCCTTCATTGGATATGATTGCTGCTCAAACGATTGCCCCTAAATTACCGCGAACTTAATCAGGAGACTCTCTTGCAAAAACGCTCTTCCCTTGCTGCGATTATCGCCTGGTGTTTATACGATTCTGCGGCGGCTTCTTTTTCCATTGTCGTCATCACTTTTATTTTCGCGACGTATTTTACCAAGCAAATAGCAGAAAATCCTATTATTGGTACTTACCAATGGGCGAATGCTGCTTCACTGGCTGGTCTTATCGTTGCGCTCACGAGTCCGTTATTTGGTGCGATTGCGGATCATGCTGGTTATCACAAACGCTGGCTTTTCTTTTTCACGGCGCTGTGTGTCATCAGTACAGCTTTGCTATGGTTTGCTTATCCACACCAAGCTGTGTACTTTACGCTGACGTGTATGGTATTAGGCACGATTGGTTTTGAGATCGCATTGGTATTTTACAATGCATTTCTCCCGTCCCTCGCTCCCAAAAATTATCTCGGTCGTCTTTCTGGTTGGGGGTGGGGTTGTGGCTATTTAGGAGGTATTTTAGCGTTATCCTTGGTGTTAGTTCTCTTTGTGAAATTCAATGTTTTTCATCTTGATACACAAGCAGCGGAGCAAGTTCGTATTGCTGGTCCATTTGTCGCGATATGGTATGCTATTTTAGCCTTGCCTTTATTTTTTTTGGTTCCAGATCTTCCCATGGCGCCGGTTCCTCTGTCGCAAGCGATCAGATTAGGATGGCGGGAACTTATTTCCACTTTAAAAAAATTAGCGCACGAAAAAAATATTTTTCTCTATCTTATTTCTCATATGATTTACACTGACGGCCTGAATACTTTATTCGCTTTCGGTGGGATTTATGCAGCTGGTACGTATGGTTTATCGTTTGCAGAAGTATTATTGCTTGGTATTACGATGAATATCACGGCAGGGCTAGGCGCTATTTCGCTTGGCTGGATGGATGATTATTTAGGGTCAAAAGTCACGGTGATTGTCTCGCTTATTTCTATGATAGTGTTGGGTGTGCCGATTTTGTTTCTGCATAGCAAATATCTTTTTTGGGTGATGGCTGTGCTGCTATGTATTTTTGTCGGCCCCGTGCAATCGGCGAGCCGATCGTTGATGGTGCGGTTGATGGCGGATAAAGAAACGGCGACAGAAATGTTTGGTCTGTATGCTTTATCGGGGAAAATTACGGCGTTTATTGGGCCGTGGTTATTGGGGGTAATGACGTTGATGTTTAATAGCCAACGGGTGGGGATGGCGACGGTGTTAGTGTTTTTTGCTATTGGTGCGATGTTGTTGTGGCCGGTGAGGGAGCGTATGTAAGTAATTGATTTTAATTTAATTCTTAATATTAATTTGCTATTTTGTATAAATTAGCTAAAATAACTAATATATACGATTTATATTAGGGGTGAGTATGAAGACTAATGCAACCGAGTTTAAGAATCACTTTGGTGAATATATGCAAAAAGTCTATCAAGAGCCTGTCATTGTAGAGAAATCTGGTAAGCCTTCGGCTGTTCTTATTTCTTATGATACTTTTAAAAGGTTATCCAATCTTGAAGATTTTTATTGGGGAATGAAAGCTGAACAAGCAGTAAAAGAAGGCTTCTTGGGCCCTACAGAAAGTGAAAAAAGGTTAAAGGAGTATGCTGAGAAAGCGGGGATAACGGTTGATGACGAAACAAGTAGTAAAGCATAGGTTGATTAATACTTCAAAATCTGCAGACGACTTCATAAAAACATTACCACCTAAGCAGTTTAAACAAGTATTCTCAAAGGTATGGGATTTAAGAAATAATCCTCGTCCGCATGACAGTATTAAATTAATTGGATTTGAAGATAAATACAGAGCTGATATTGGCGAGTATCGTATCATTTATACTTTTAATGACACTATTGTAAATGTTGAAGCTATCGGCAAGAGAAATGATGGTGATGTATATAAGAAAGATAAAAATTAACCCCCGTTGAAAAATCGCCAATATTCCTTCACCATATCCCCCTACTCAACCGAAGAAGGTATTACTATGAGCACCCATATCCAAGCAATTACCGACAACACATTCGAAAACGATGTCATTGAATCTTCCCTCCCCGTTCTGGTCGATTTTTGGGCACAATGGTGCGGACCTTGTAAAGCTTTGGCACCGATCTTGGAAGACATCGCCCCCAAATATATAGATAAAGTAAAGTTCGTAAAACTAGACGTCGACCAAAACCCTTCTACCCCACCTAAATTCGGTGTGCGTGGCATCCCTACCCTCATTTTATTTAAAGATGGTCAAGTGAAAGCCACCCAAGTGGGATTGCTAAATAAAGCTGATTTAACGCGATTTATTGATGAAAACATCTAAGCACACGCCCCTTAAGCCGTTTGCTTCGAGGGGCTGGATATTTTCAAAAATTAATGTTATTTTTACTGGCGTAGGGAGAGAGCCCTTTTTGTCTATCGTTTAGTCAATAGAATAAAGTCAGGATCTGGTATCCACTTCTGTATGAAAAAACCCAATTAATGAATCAATTAAGGTTTAAAGCATTATGAATTTAACTGAGCTTAAAAAGAAAAGTGCAGGTGAATTAATTACTTTGTCTGAACAATATGGCCTGGAAAATATGGCCCGTTCGAGA
>SCTP01000063.1 GCA_004322325.1 Gammaproteobacteria bacterium
TTGGAAAAAGCTGCTTGTGTAATTCGCTGTTCATGCCAGGTGTTTCCATGACAAGATGTTGGTCGTGATCTAAAATCCGAATATAGTAGGCACTATCTTGCGAATCCCATCGTGTTAATACCCACGTTACTTCTTGTTTTAACATCACCGGATTATCCGGATGCGCTTTCATGATATTCTGCACCAAGAGAATTTCCTCGATGCCAAAATTTGTACCGATTTGCAATAAACCACCTACGAGCGAATAAGACCAGAGAAAAGTCGCGATTAAAAAGAGGGCTGAGACGGAGAGTGTGTAAAGGAAAGTGAGTTTTGCGGTCAGCGACCAGTGGCGATAAAACTTCATATTAACGATCTTCTAATACATAACCCACACCGCGTATAGTGTGAATGAGTTTCTTTGCAAAAGGGTCATCTAATTTACTGCGCAACCGGCGTACAGCGACATCGACCACGTTGGTATCACTGTCAAAATTCATATCCCATACTTGCTCTGCAATCAACGTGCGCGAGAGTAATTGTCCTTGATGGCGTGCGAGCAGCGAAAGCAAGGCAAATTCTTTCGGGGTGAGGTCAAGACGTTGGCTGTTACGGGTGGCTTTGTGTTTGTGTACATCAATCTCTAAATCCGCGATGCGCAATATTGGCGGTTCTTGGACGTGAGCTTGGCTGCGGCGTAATAAAGAATGGATACGAGCGAGTAATTCTAAAAAAGAAAAGGGTTTGATCAAATAATCATCCGCACCTAAGCTTAACCCTTTGACTCGGGCTTGGATTTCATCGCGTGCGGATAAAAATAGTACAGGGATTTTTTTATTATGCTGGCGAATTTCCGTCAAGACTGACCAGCCGTCTAATTTAGGCAGGGTCACATCGAGGATGATGAGGTCGTGGTGGATCGTGGTAGCAAGGTGTACGCCATCTTGGCCGTTATGGGCTAGATTGACGATAAAACCATTTTCAGTGAGCCCTTTCTGCAAAAAAGCAGCCGTTTTGGGCTCATCTTCAATTACTAAAATGCGCATGGGTCTTAAGTTAATATTGATAGGGGATATAGAGTGCAAGTATTGAGCATTTGCCTGAATTTTGCAATCTATATAACGCAGTTTAATGCTTACCAATCGAAAATTGCTGATGGTTCTACAAATTTCTATGAAAATTGAAAATTAATCTGCAATTTTCTATTTTTGTATATAATCGTTTGAAAAATAAATAAATTTTTAACAGGCGGCGACTAAGCGTTTTTTTGAACCTTTAATTGTTTCCTCCAGCATTAAACGGTCATCTCCTTTTTCCAGGATTACCGCATATCCAAAAACATGAGCAATTTTAATTAAATTACTCAATTTAATATCATGCTGTTTCCCTGAGCGTAAGTTTTGGATAATGGAGGCAGATATGCCAGCCTCTTTGGCTAAATTTCTGACTGATATGTCATCATTTTCCATGATGGATATCATTAATTCTGAGAAAAGTAGTTTTTTATACCCTTCCTCAAAGGCTTTCTTGAATTTTGTATTTTTCATTTTTCTTTCAAAGGTAGATAATGGCTTATTCATAATAGTCACCTCGCTTAATCCTTAATTCATAATCGCTTTTAATCTTTAATGCCTTATCCTTCTCGTTCTTTGGAAGTTTATCTGTCTTTTTATGAAATCCATTCGTGATAATAATTTTTTGTTCTTTGAAGAAAAAACATAAGAACCTATGAGGTTGTGGCTTAAACGCATAAATCTTGTCGCCTTCGTTTCTAAATTTGGTTTTGTTTTTGATTACCCCCACCTCTCCTATAAGTTTAAATAGTTCAAATAATTTAGCTTGCTCTTCTTCATCGAGAGATTCTAGGTAATCTAAAGAAATACTTTTACCCCTGTTATTAAAGTACCATTCAATGGTAAACTTTTCTCCTTCAAAGGCTATATATTCTTTGTGGTCTTTCTGGTTATTATCATTCATGCTCTAAGTGTACTACAAAACTAGTACAATTTCAATAGGTGGTGATGAGTTGATAAATTGAGATATTTAGCTAAAAGAGGCGAACCATTTAAGTCCGCCTCAGATTTTTGTTACTTTCCAAACCGCATCCGTGCTCTATTTTGTTCCATCTCTTCTTCTACCTTAGCAATGTCTAAATTGACTTGTTGAAGTTGTGCATTGACCTGCTGAATGTCTTGCTTAAGATGAGTCTCCAATTTATAGCAATCAATTTCCTCATCAATTAATTCATGAAATTTTTCAATGGAGGAAATTTTAGCATCAAGCTCAGGTGAAGAGTATGGAGCTGGGAGGGTTGCTAATTGAGCTTTAATTTTAGCTGCAAGCTCGCGTGGGTAGCCTATTCTAAGGGCTAACAGGTAATATTGACACGCGCGAGTAAAATCCTGTTCGCAATTTTTATCTTTGCACTCCAATCGGATGACAAAACGCATCATAAATGCTTCACCCAGCTGATAGTAACGTTGTAATTGCAAATATTCAGGATTTTTCTTTTTCATGCTTGCTGTATATTCTGCCTTCGCTTCAATTCTTGCGATAAGAGTTTGAGCGCAATTAACCTTGTTATTAGATTCTAAGAGGATTTTTTCCTTAGCAAATTTTTCTCTCTCTGCGTATATATCAGTTAATTTTTGCTGAATTTTTTGTTTTGTATTCTCATCATCAGTGGAAAGATAAGCGGCTAGAAGTAATGTTGGGGAAGTAACAAGATCTTTTTCGCAGATAGAACCTTCCACCAGTGTGGAGGCAAGATGAATTAAAGTATTGACATCTAAGTTGGCAGCTTTCTCGCGCGCAAGTTCGAAATATTTTTCAATCAAGATATCTGCTCGATGCGCATCTTCTGTTGAATTTGGGTAGCTTTTAATGCGTGCTTCGTGACGAGTGTGGTAGCTTAATGCTAATTGATAGCAAGTCTCAATATGTTCTTCTTTAAAAATTTTATCTTGAAGGTCGCCTAATAGGCTATTAGCATAATTGACCTTTCCATCAATAGTAGGTTCGTCCATTTGCATATCTTGGATTTTTTTATCTTTATAGACTTGTGCGAGGGTGTCAGCTATTCTTATTTTGATCTCATTATCCTGTGTGGAAGCATGAGCGCATAAGAGTAGTGTTGCAGCGGTTGTTAAATCTTTTTTATCACATCCCAATCCTTTAGCTAACATAATGGCAAGAAGATGTAAGCTTCGAGCATCAAAATTCTTACCAGTTTCACTTTCTTTTTGAAATAGTTGATAAATATCCTCGTATTGATTTTTTTGATAATGGAATAATGCAAGAACGTACTTAGCATTAGCCATTTTCTCCTGTTGTCCTGGCATTATATTATTTTTCTTTTTAAACTCATGTTGAGAATGGGGAGAATTATCGTCTAAATAGCTATAAAATTTTTCAGCAACGTGATATAAAAATTTCATTTCTTCTGATAAAAATTCTACTAATTCCGGATGTTCTTTTAAGACAGACTTCAAATGATTGGTTTTGCCTTCTATTAATCCACCTCGACCTTCAATAGCATGGGTATAACCTTTAAAAAGAGATTCTTTGGCTTGTTCATTTAAGTGTTCATTCACCAAATCATTTTTATTTTTCCACAATTGGATATTTGCTTGTTTAATTTTTTCCAATTGTTCAGAAGGAGAATTTGGTTTGCTTAATTGAGACGGAAGGTTAAGTTCCGCTTCCATCTGCTTAATTTTTTCGTCTTCTGCTTTACATTGTTCAGATAATTCTTTGCTTTGTTGTTGCAAAATTTTAACTTTTTCTTCATCACATTTCCCATCGGGATATAATACTTGATTTAGTTTCGATGAAAAATCATGTAATTGAGTAAGTTCGTTTGAGGTTAATTGCTGATGCGGGGGTAATTTTTCTTGTTTTGCGATCCACTTATGAAACTCTCCATTGGCATTTAATGAGGTAGCTAATAATTCTTTCATTTCTAGCATTTGATTGCTTAAATTTTCAATCAGATCGATGTTTGAGTTGGTGAGCATTTGACCATCCTTTTAATTTAATAAATTATTGTTCTATAAAAAATAGCAAAGTGGCTGGCATTATACAGGGGAGGGTCTTAAGTGAATCTTAAGGAGGTAAGATGATTACACGTCTTCATGATTTAGCAGGGTACCGCAAGTTTGATCATTATTTAGTCGTCTTTATCTTGTCTGCAAATGATTTTAATTTAAAGTGAATTTATATTTTGTTTGCCATTCTGCTTTCATCGAGCGTTGCTGCAAAATCATAAAGTTCTTTACCTGATATGTATTATACTAGCAAGTATAATACTATATTCTATATTTCATCGCAGCTATTAGCTTCTGGCAAACTGATACGGAATAATCATCCAATTACAATGCGCAATATTTCATCAAAATTTTTTATGTTAATCACGAGCGAATCGTAATTTGGCATGGAGACGAGGTCACGGCGCCAGGTGACATGATTTTCCAAATAAATTGCTTTTATCCCCAACTCACAAG
>SCTP01000064.1 GCA_004322325.1 Gammaproteobacteria bacterium
GCGCGCCCGGAGAGATTCGAACTCCCGACCCCCTGGTTCGTAGCCAGGTACTCTATCCAACTGAGCTACGGGCGCGTATCAGAAACCAGAATCCTTTCCGGAGAGGGAGGGATTCGAACCCTCGATGGAGATTTTGTCCCCATACTCCCTTAGCAGGGGAGCGCCTTCAGCCTCTCGGCCACCTCTCCAAAGCCTCTTGATTACTCTTTGCTTTCAGTCTTGTCAGCCTTGTCGATCTTGGGTTCCCGCTTTTTACGAGTGGTCACCACGACCGGCGTTGCTGGTGGCGTCGGCGCGGCAGCAGGTGCTGCTACTTCCTCTTGCTTGCCAGCAGGCGTTGTGTTCTTTTCTTGTTGTATGCGCTGATAAATCTCTTCACGATGAACGGAGACATCTTTCGGCGCATTAATACCTATACGTACTTGATTACCTTTAATACCAAGTACGGTTACCACTACATCGTCACCAATGACGATGGTTTCACCCACACGTCTTGTTAATATGAGCATTGTCCATCTCCTTTTTAAAAAACTGCCTTGTCCATTGAAACCACTGATCCACGTTTAGTTAGTTCATGACAAATTAATTTTCTTGAGTACTCATGGGCCTATGAGCTTTCTTGACCGTAGTACTTCAAGGTGTGCAATAGTAAACAATAAAATGGCATTCTGCAAATGAGATTTGCATTTTTTTTCATATTTTTCATTCTATCGCTATCTGAAGCTGGGGTTTATGAGCTTTATCGAGTTCAAATGCCTCGTGAACCGCTTTAACAGCTTGTTCTAAATGGGTTTCGTCAACAACCACGGAAATTTTGATTTCTGAGGTGGTAATCATTTGAATCGGTATCTTGGCATCGCCAAGGGCTTGAAACATGGTCGTGGCGACCCCCGTATGCGACCGCATCCCGATGCCGACGAGGGATAACTTAGCTATTTTCGCATTGGTCTTGACGGAAATCGCGCCTAACTCTTTGCCTAATTCTTCAACAATTTTCAATGCCTTGGGGTATTCTCGGCGCTGAACGGTAAAAGTGAAATCGATCGTATTTTGCGCAGTGGTATTTTGGGCAATCATGTCGATTTCGATATGGGCCTGGCTGATTTTACCCAGAATACAGCCTTCAATACCAATTTGACGTGGGATGCCAGAAAGAGAAACGATGGCTTCTTCGCGGCTAAAGGCGATACCTGATACTAAACGTTTATCCATGATCTTATCCTCAAAGGTCACTAAGGTGCCCTGGCCTTCCGAGAAGGTGGAGAGCACACGGATGGGCATACTATGTTTACTGGCTAATTCGACGGAGCGCATTTGCAATACCTTGGCACCCAAGCTAGCCATTTCGAGCATTTCTTCAAAACTGATTTGTGGCAATAACCGCGCTTTAGGGAGCAGGTGAGGGTCGGTGGTATAAACGCCATCGACATCGGTATAAATTTGGCATTCATGTGCTTTGATTGCCGCAGCGATGGCGACTGCCGTGGTATCTGAGCCGCCTCGCCCGAGGGTGGTAATATCGCCATGCTCATTACGGCCTTGGAACCCTGCTACAATGACCACCCGGCCATGGTTTAACTCGCGCTGGATGATGTCTGTTTTGACTTCTAAAATGCGCGCCTTCGTGTGAGTGCTGTCGGTATGAATACCTAATTGCGGCCCTGTAAACGAGCGGGCAGGGCATTGCTTAGCATTTAAGGCCATGGCGAGCAACGACATCGAGACTTGTTCGCCTGTTGAAATGAGCATATCAAACTCACGCGGATCAGGCTGATGCGTTAAAGCGTGAGCAAGTTGGATGAGTCTATCCGTTTCTCCATACATAGCGGAAACCACCACGACCACATCGTGGCCTTGCTGCTTGGCTTGGATAATTTTACCGGCGACATGGTGAATACGGTCCAAGTTACCAACCGAGCTGCCGCCATATTTTTGTACAAGAAGTGCCATGCACTTTACCTTTTCGTTGCCATCCAATCATAAACCGATTGCAGGGCCGCATCCAATGCTTCTGGCTTATTTCCTCCTGCCTCTGCCATGTCTGCCCGGCCACCGCCTTTTCCACCAATTTGAGCAGCGACCATCCCGATAATTTCTCTCGCATTAAATTGATCGACCAAATCCGCTGTCACACCGCCGACGACACCGACTTTATTTTCTTTAACAGTCGCCAAGACGATAACGGCACTGCCTAATTGCTGCTTCAAATGATCAATCGCATGACGCAGCGCTTTACCATCTAAACCTTCGACCCGCTTGGCTAAGACATGAATCGTGCCAATGCGTTGGCTTTGCTCAGCCAAATCACGGCTAAAAGAAGCCGTAAATTTATCTTTTAGCTGCTGCACTTCTTTTTCTAATGAGTGATATCGTTCTTCCATCTGATTTAATTTTTGCTTCCATTCGTCTTCACATTGCTCAATAAACTGTAACGCGGCTTCACCTGTCACTGCTTCAATACGACGAATACCTGATGCAACACCTGTTTCTGAGGTGATTTTAAAGATGCCGATTTCACCGGTGTGATCAGCATGCGTTCCACCGCATAATTCAACCGATTCGCCAAAACGCACGACACGCACTTTGCGTCCATATTTTTCGCCAAATAACGCTACTGCACCGCTTGCTACAGCTTCCTCGGGAGTCGTGACATGGACGACGGCTTCATGATTTGCTCGAACTTCATGATTGACATATTGCTCAATCGCGCGCAATTCTTCTGTGCTCAGAGGCGCAGAGTGGGCGAAGTCAAAACGCAAACGGTCGGGTTCCACCAGCGAGCCTTTTTGTATCGCATGCTCACCTAAAATCTGTTTTAACGCCTTATGCAGCAAATGTGTCGCTGTATGGTTGAGGACTGTCGCAGCCCGACGTTTGGCATCGACTTCAGCCGTCATGGTATCACCGATACGAACGCTGCCTTTTTCTAATTTGCCTAGGTGTAAATGTGTTTGGCCTTGTTTGATGGTATCGAGCACTTTAAAAAAAGTGGTATGGCCAATATACAATAGACCCTGATCCCCTACTTGGCCGCCCGCTTCAGCATAGAAGGGGGTACGGTCAAGCACAATTGAACCTTTTTCACCAGCTTGTAAGATTTCGACAAATTTACCATCGCGATATAACGCCAAAATTTTACCTTGATACTGTAAATTTTCATGACCAGTAAATTCTGTCGGCGCTTGTGTTTCCTGAACGACAGTGTAGTCGGTCGTGAATTGACTAGCTTGCCGTGAACGTTCACGTTGTTTTGACATGGCCGCTTCGAAGCCTTCGTCATCGATAATTAAATTGCGTTCGCGCGCCATATCGGCGGTTAAATCAGCAGGGAAGCCATAGGTATCATACAGTTTAAAAACCGCTTCGCCAGGAATGATGTCGCCTTTTAATTCACTGACCACTTGTTCAAAGAGTTTTAATCCTTGAGAAAGTGTGGTGTTGAATTGTTCTTCTTCTTGGCGTAAGACACGTTCGATGTGGGGCTGCGCTTGCGTCAATTCGGGATAAGCCTCGCCCATCACAGCGACGAGAGGAGCAACTAAGCGATAGAAAGAAGGCTGAGGTAATCCTAATTTATTAGCATGGCGTAACGCTCGTCGAATAATGCGACGGAGTACGTAACCGCGGCCTTCGTTAGAGGGGAGGACACCATCGGTTATCAAGAAACTGCTGGAGCGAATATGATCCGCGATCACACGTAAAGAAAAATGGGTTAAATCGCTTATACCACCTAATTCAGCGGCAGCTTTGATTAAAGGTTGAAATAAATCGGTATCGTAATTGTTTTGCACGCCTTGCATGACAGCCGCAATGCGTTCTAACCCCATTCCCGTATCGACGGAAGGTTTTGGCAGGGGGATTAACGTACCATCTGTGGCACGATCGTATTGCATGAAAACCAAATTCCAAATTTCGATGTAACGATCGCCATCCGCCTCTGCACTGCCAGGTGGGCCGCCTGCGATGTGAGCGCCGTGATCATAAAAAATTTCCGTGCAAGGGCCGCACGGTCCGGTGGGTCCCATCGACCAAAAATTATCGTGCTCGCCGCAGCGGCTAAATCGTTTGGGGTCAATTTTGATTTCATTTAGCCAAATGGCTTCTGCTTCTTTGTCTTCTTCGAATACCGTAATCCATAATTTTTCTGGTGGTAATTGTAATTTGCCTGTCAAAAATTCCCAGGCAAAGCGAATCGCATCGCGCTTAAAATAATCGCCAAAACTGAAGTTGCCCAGCATTTCAAAAAAAGTATGATGACGCGCCGTATAACCCACTCGCTCTAAATCATTATGCTTACCGCCTGCTCGGACGCAGCGTTGCGATGAGGTGGCACGCTGATAAGGACGTTCTTCGTTGCCCAGAAAAACATCTTTGAATTGCACCATGCCAGCATTGGTAAATAAAAGAGTAGGATCATTGCCAGGAATGAGGGGACTACTGGGTACGACTTCGTGACCGTGTGCACG
>SCTP01000065.1 GCA_004322325.1 Gammaproteobacteria bacterium
GCTTTATCACTCATTTTGTCGACACACGCCACTAACTCACAGCCTGATAATTTATTTGCACGTTTTTGGCCAATTAAGCCGCATCCAATAATGGCTACTTTCACTCTACATCACCCCACATTTTTCCACGATCGGAAGGTACAATTCGACGCAAAGTATAAATATCAGTTTTTTTCAAATCGTTTAAATAATCTGGCAAATTCTGCCAAGGATCCCAAAGCGCACTAATTAATTTTCCCGTGATTCCATCACTCGCTTTTGTTGCAAGATAAACAATGAGTTCTGCAGCTTTATTTAATGGATCTCCTCCATCTTGTTTTTGTTTCAAAGATTGATCGTAAAATACTTTACCTACTTTTTCTGGACCAGCTGCGATGATTTCATCTAATAACCGCGTATTTAGTCGGCCTGGCGCAACAGCATTTACATCAATACCATAATCAATCACTTCTTCCGCAATAGTTTCACAGAAGCGAACCAAAGCTGCTTTAGAAGCAGCATAAGCACTTAAATAAGGTAGAGGCTTGGTTGCGCCTCCACCTGATATAAAAATAATTTTTCCCTTTTTTTTGTGTTTAAAATGTGGAAGCACTGAACGAGTAAGAAGCACTGCTCCTTTGAGATTAATATCAATGGCATCTGACCATTCTTGCCAATCTATTTCTTCAATGGGGCCTTTGGTACCGTATACACCCGCATTCGCGACCACAACATCCACATTTCCCATTTGAGATAAAGCTGTTTTAACTAAATTATCCACCTGATCAGGTAAGGAAGCATCCACTGGTAACGAAAAAACATTAGAAGCATGAGTTAATTTTTCTAATTCATGATGTGCGTCTGCAAGTTTTATTGCATCACGACCACAGATAGTGACTTTAGCGCCTTCTAACACATAATGTTTAGCAATTTCAAACCCTAGACCTCTGTTAGCGCCGGTAATAATGGCACAAGTATTTTTTAATTTCATGACGACCTCCCAACACAATGGTAATGGACGCGCGAATCATTACCCAGCGTTTGTGCTAAATAAGCTGTAGGATCAATAAGCAACGGTTGTTTAACTTCATTTAAAAATACTTCAGTAGTTAATTCGCGAAATTGTGGCCATTCAGTTAAAACTATTACACCATCCACCTTACTAATAGCTTCTGTTATGCTTTTTTTAAGATGAATAAAACGTGCAATATCGTCTGGAATGCTATGAATAACAGGATCAAAAGCAAAAATAGCGATACCCTCTTTAGCTAAATCTTGGCATAAATCAATCGCAATAGAGCGGCGCAAAGTATCTGTACTTGTTTTATACGTCAAGCCTAATACAGCTATTTTTTTATTTTCTACATTATTAAGAAGAGTCTTTAATTTTCGATTAACCCAATTTTTATGGTAATCATTGCTTTTTAAAATTGATGAAAAAATGTGCGTTGGCTCATTTACTCTTTCACCTAACTGGTTCAAATAATGAATATCTCGCAATAAGGTACCTCCGCCTATTGCACTTCCAGGACGAAGATACGCTTTTGATCCAATACGCTCTTCCGATTTTAATCCTTTTTCTACTTCATTGGCATTAGCTCCAACTTTTTCACATAAAATAGCTAATTCGTTAATAAATGAAACAGATGTCGCTAAAAATGCGTTTAATGCGTGTTTGGTCATTTCTGCCGATTCAAGGCTCATCCAAATAATATTATTCGAAAAAGGTGACAATAATTTTTCGATTTTTTCTTTATCATTTTGATCTTGTAATCCAACAATAATTCTATCAGGCTGTGTAAAAATACGAATAGCATTCCCAAGACGTAAATTTTCAGGGATAGAAACAAACGTAACGTGGTTTGAATAATTTTCTTGATAAACCTTCGATAGGCTGCTAGCAGTTCCAACAGGAAGTTGTGAAGACAAAATAACGGTCGTATTATTAGCAAAAAATGGAAAGAAATTTTTTACTTGGTTTATCACATATTGAACATCAGCTTCATCTTGATCACTCACAGGTGTATCGTAGGTAATCCAAA
>SCTP01000066.1 GCA_004322325.1 Gammaproteobacteria bacterium
CTTGAATCACAAGCTTATGCCTCCTCTCAAAGCCGTATTGGACATATAAATTGTAAATCGGGGTCGAGCTTTAAACAGTTTTTCGAGCAACACTTTCGCTATGTGTTTGTTTTTTCTATGAATGATGAAGTTGTGCATACCGGATTTTATCCCATGGCCCATTATCTATTCGCACTGTGCTGTGAAGCAAAATAGGTGGAATAAATGCGTATTGGCATCGATTTTGATAATACTATCGTTTGTTACGATGAAGTCTTCTGTGACGTGGCTAAACGTTGGAAATTAGTTGACCAAAATTATCAGGGAAATAAGCATCAGTTACGAGATGCGATTTGGGCATCCTCTGAAGGTGATTTAGCATGGCAGCGTTTGCAAGGAAAAGTATATGGTGAATTCATGCCGAATGCTAAATTATTTACCGGTTGCAAAGATTTTCTCATTTTCTGCCACGCTCATCCTGAAATTCAGGTCTATATCGTTAGTCATAAGTCTGAGTATGGTCACTATGATGAAAAACGCATTAATTTACGTGATGCTGCTCGGCAATGGTTGAGCGACAATGGTTTGCTTAAGCTCATTCCAGCTGAAAATATTTTTTTTGAAACAACTCGAGAAGAAAAAATAGCTCGTATTCATGCGTTACATTGTACTCATTTTATTGACGATTTAATTGAAGTATTAGGATCACCTTTGTTCCCCCCTACAGTTCAACGTTTCTTATTTCAACCACAAGTAAGTAATGAACGGTATGATGGAATAAAACAATATTCAAATTGGATAGAGATAAAAAATGAATTTTTCCCCCACCACACAACTTAAAGAATCACTTAACTGTCAGAAAATCCAACTATTAAAAAAACAAGGTGGTGGTAATAGTTGCGTTTTTTGCGTAGAAGCAGATGGTAAAAAGTGGGCAGTTAAAACTTATCCACCCGATTCGACAAGACGTAATCGCTTATCCATTGAACTAATGACGTATCAATTTCTTAATCAGCATCAAATTTCGGCTGTTCCTTCGTTAAAAGCTCATTCAGAAAGCGAGCGCTGGTTGATAATGGATTGGGTTGAAGGCGAATCACCTTGGGATTATACGGTTGCTGATATTGAGCAAGCTGTCCAATTCATTCGGGCTATTGCTTCATTAAACAGTTCTCCTGAAGCAATAACATTGCCTCTTGCATCTGAAGCTTGTTTATCGTTAGTAATCTTAACCAACCAAATTCAACAACGTGTTCAGCGCCTTGTTTCTTCTGCTGAGCATCATGAGGGTTTGCATGATTTTTTATTTAAAACTTTCCAGCCTACTTTTGAATATTACCAGCAGCGTGCTATTAAGGGCTATCATGAACATCACCTTGCTCCAGAGGCTGAATTAGCACAAAGCAAACGTTCCTTAATTCCCGCGGACTTTGGATTTCATAATTCTATTCGTGATGAAACAGGAAAATTATATTTTATTGATTTTGATTATTTTGGTTGGGATGATCCCGTTAAACTATTAGCTGACACATTATGGCATCCAAAAATGGCATTAACTCAGCAGCAAAAAAAACAGTTTATTCAAGCCTTTGCTGAAATTTACCAGAATGACTCCTCTTTTTTTACGCGCTTTCATTATCTTTTTCCCTTGCTAGGAGTGCGATGGGTTTTAATTTTGCTGAATGAGTTTATTCCAGTATACTGGCTGAATCGACAACATGCAGGCGCGCATCAAAATCAAGCTGAAGCAAGAGAAACACAATTGAAACGTGCTAAAAAACTTTTAGAAAATGTACAACAAGTGGAATCTTTTTATGAATACATTAATACAGCAATCCAATGATATCGCTCTAGATAGTCGATCAAAATATTTACGAGAACTTGCAATTCGTGCGTTAAAAGGCGGCAATCGCGGGCATATTGGTTCAACAATGTCTTTAATTGAAATAGTGCGTGTCCTCTATGATGACGTTCTAAAATATAATCCACACAAGCCAGACTGGAATGAACGCGATTTTTGTATTTTAAGCAAAGGACATGGATGTATTGCGCAATATGTGATTTTAGCTGATAAAGGCTTTTTTGATTTGTCACATCTTGACACTTTTTGCAAATTTGATTCAATTTTAGGCGGTCATCCCGATGCAAATAAAATTCCTGGCTGCGAAGCTTCCACTGGTGCATTAGGGCATGGTCTTTCTATTGGTCTAGGGTTGGCACTTGCTTCTCGTATGAAAAAACAATCTAATCGTGTCTTTGTTATTATGGGTGATGGTGAAATTAATGAAGGCTCTGTTTGGGAAGCAGCCATGTGTATTGGAAAACATCAATTGAATAACTTAGTAGCCTTGATTGATTATAATAAAATTCAATCTGCTGGTTTTACCAAAGATATTCAAGATTTAGAACCATTAGCAGACAAATGGCGCAGCTTTAATTTTGCTGTGATAGAAGTCAATGGTCATGATGTTTCCGCCTTACAAGATCTCTTAAATAAATTACCATTAGAACAAGATAAACCCACCGCGATTATTTGCCACACAGTAAAAGGAAAGGGCATTCCTGTTGCAGAACATAACCCTGATTGGCATCATAAATCCAATTTAAATGAAAAAATGCTTCAAGAACTCTATGCAGCTTTAGGATAATAACTTATGCGTAAAACATGTCTTAATACGATTTATGAATTAGCGAAACAAGATGAACGTGTCGTTTTCATTGGTTCTGATTTAAGTCCGGGATTATTAAGCAATATGAAAAAAGAATTTCCAGATCGCCATTATATGGAAGGCGTGACGGAACAAAATATTATCGGAATGGCTGCAGGTCTAGCCATGCAAGGCTATATCCCTTATGTTAATACCATTGCCACATTCATCACTCGGCGATGTTACGAGCAGAATGTTGTAGACCTTTGCTTACATGATTTGCCTGTTCGCTTAATTGGCAATGGTGGTGGATTAGTATATGCACCACTCGGTCCTACACACTTGGCAATTGAAGATATTACCATCATGCGGGCAATCCCCAACATGACGGTGGTTTCTGCCTGCGATGCAGATGAAATGCGGCGATTAATGTGGGAAACCTTAGATTGGCCCGACCCCATCTATATTCGCCTTGCCAAAGGTGAAGATGAAATTATTAGTAGTGATCATCATGATTTTGTCATTGGCAAAGCTATCAAAATGTATCAAACCACTTGTACTAATGATCTAAATGTCTTACTCATTTCCACTGGTATCATGACCCAAGCTATGCTAAAAATTGCAGGAGCATTAGAAGCTTTGTCTATTGATGTGACTTTATTACATTGCCATACCATTAAGCCATTAGATGAAGTCGCTATTCTTTCTCATGCTAAAGATGCTAATTTAATTGTTACTGCTGAAGAAAATATTTTAATTGGCGGCTTAGGTAGCGCTGTCACAGATTATTTAACCGATGCATTAGGAGTAAAAATGCCTTTAATTAAGCGCTTTGGTATTCCAGATCGCTTTTCTGATAAATATGGTAGCCAAAATCAGTTATTAGACTATTACGGATTAAGTGTTAATAAAATGCTAGCTAGCATCAAAGAAATATTGGATAAGAACTTTGCTTTGAATTTAGAAGGTGATGAATTGGTAGAGTTACGTGCTAGCGGATGATAGGTGAGATATGATCAGTAAAAATGATTACTGGGATGCGCCTGTAGTATTAAGTGCTTCAGCACAGCATTACTGTAATGAAAATGATGTTAAGCATCCTTGTGAAAATTATTTATTAGATCTTACTTTGTTTGTTTCTTGTTATAACGAAGAAGTTTTTATTGTTAATACGCTTGATATGATTGTGAAGGCAATGAAAGAAACGAATAAGACTTATGAAATTATTGTTATTGATGATTGCTCAAAAGACTGCTCTGTTGAATTAGTTCACAATTATATTAAAAAACATCCTGAAGTAAATATTATTTTCCGTATTAATAAGAAAAATAAAGGACTTTCTCAAAAT
>SCTP01000067.1 GCA_004322325.1 Gammaproteobacteria bacterium
CCAACCAGGGTCATAAAGGGTGTCATCGGGGGTGATAATGCCGGCGTCTAATCCTTCAAGTGCAAAATACGGTTTAATGGTAGAGGCGAAAGGATATAAACCGCGTAAGGCGCGATCAAACAGGGGCTGATTGTCGTCTTGCTGCAATGCTTGGTAATCTTTTTGGCTAATGCCCGTGACAAAGACGTTCGGATCGTAACTCGGCTGACTCACCATCGCGAGGACTTGGCCGGTGGAAGGTTGAATGGCCACCACGGCGCCGCTATGACCAGCGAGTGCTTTTTCAGCGGCAAATTGCAGGCCGCTATCAATGGTCAGGTAAACATTCTTACCGGGTATTCCGTTAATTTGCTTTAATATGCGAACGGGTTTACCGCTGGCATCGTTTTCTACTTCTTCATAACCTACTCTACCGTGCAAGTCTTCTTCGTACGATTTTTCGATGCCTAATTTGCCAATGTAATGACTCGCGCTGTAATTGACTTGGTCAATCTCGTCCAATTCTTGCGCATTAATCCGTCCTACATAGCCCAGTACATGGGCGAAGCTCGCGCCGTAGGGATAATGCCGCATGAGGCGGGCAGTAATGACAACGCCTGGAAAACGGTATTGATTTTCAGCAAATTGAGCGACTTCGGCTTCAGTTAATCGCAGTTTGAGAGGAATTTCCTCAAAGCGGCGATGTTGTTTTAATTGTTTCCAGAATTGACTGAGGTCATTGCCGCTTAATGAAATAATTTTTTTCAGCGCGGCTAATGTTTTGGGCAGATCTTGGACTTGGACGGGAATGACATCCAAGCTAAACACCGGAATATTTTCAGCCAATAACACACCATTGCGATCATAAATCAGGCCGCGGGTGGGTTCGATGGGAACCAGATCGAGCCAGTTTTTGGTGGAAAGGGTAATGTAGACATTGTGCATATAAATTTGCAGGTAGGCGAGACGGCAAATGAGCGCCAGGCTTAACAAGCCAATTAAAGCGACGACGAACATCGTCCGCTTGACGACAAGCTGAATTTCTTGTTGATGATTTTTAATGGGGATTCGTTTTTGCATGGCCCTATCTTACTGGAAACGATAGCCAACATCGAGCACGACAGGCGCTGTGATACCAGAATTATTGCTCGATAAATGGGCATTAGAATAGTGAAGAGCGTGCAAGCCGATGGAGAATTGTTCTTTTTCGCCTACCAGCATGCCGATGCCTAGACGATCTTGGAAAGCGAAATGAATGCCAAGGTTGCGATCATCTAAATGAGTATGATTGAGATAGGCAAGGCCAATGCTGATTTCGATATAAGGATGAATAGGGCCGCGCCGACGGAAGGTGTTGCGGATGACAGGTGCGACGGAAAAAATATTCAGCGTGGTGTAATAGGGGGTATCAGTGACCCAAAAATGGGAAAAGCCGCCATCGAAATAAACATTAAATTCCCGCCAGTGGAAACAATCCGGATCATAGTTGAGCATCAGTTGATAGCCGCGTAAGGAATTGGGTTCATTAGTGAGGAGCGTATAAGAAAAATTCGCTCCATAGTGAGGTGTAGCATAACTAAAAGAGGAAAAGAAGAGAGACAGGGCAGTGATAAAGATAAATTTTAGATATGCCGTCATGGGGGTGATATCGTCCTTAATTTTCTTTAAAAACTTCTCCATTTTTAATCAACTGCACTAACATATCAATATGCGATGGATGATCATTCAACGCGGGAAGGTAACGCAGCGATTCACCACCTGCCTGGAGAAAGGTTTTCTTTCCTCGTAGCGCAATTTCTTCTAATGTTTCGAGGCAATCGACTGAAAAACCGGGACAAATTACTTCCACTTGTTTAATGCCGCGTTTAGGTAATTCGGCTAATAGCCTTTGTGTGGAAGGTTGCAGCCATTTGTCATAGCCAAATTGCGATTGAAAGCAGAGTGTCCATTTGTCTTTGGGGAGGGCTAATGCTTCAGCGAGAAGGGCTGCGGTTTGTTCACATCGCATGCGATAAGGATCGCCAGCTTGCACGAAGCGTTCGGGAATGCCATGAAATGAAATCAGCAGATGAGTCGTATCGTGCACGCTTTGAGCCAAGGCTCGAATATAGCTGGGATGATCGGCATAATCGCGAATAAAATGGAGAGCGGGTAAGGCAGGCCATTGTTGTAACGCATGCGTGACGCGATCAAAGGTGGAAGCGGTTGTCGTGTTAGAGTATTGCGGAAATAAAGGCAGAATAATTACTTGATCCACTTGTTTAGCACGTAAACGGTCTAATCCTTGTTGAATGGAAGGAGAGCCGTAATTCATGCCTATTTCGACCTCCATTTTTTGCCCTAATTTTTCTTGTATTTTTTGCATGATGACCCGCATCGGCGAACCTTCTGCTGTCCAAATTTGTTGATACAGATGGGCTGAGCGGCGCGAGCGGAAAGGTAGAATGAGGCCATACAGAATCGGCAGCCAAACCAGGCGAGGAAGATGAACAATACGTCGATCTGACAAAAATTCACGTAAATAACGCCGTACCGCGCTGGGGGTGGGCGCATCGGGTGTGCCTGTATTGGTGAGAAGAATACCGATTTTTGGCATAAACTATTTCTTTTTAAATCCTAAGGCATTTAATCGTTCTTCTAAACTAGGATGAGTGGAGAAGAAATCGTTAAGTGATGAAATACCCATCATGCCTGCTTGGGTTGGATCAAAAATATAAGCTTCCCGTCGGACATTTTCATGGGGTGTGGTTTGATAAGCAGCTGCATAAGCAGCTTGGTGCTGATTGTAGTCCGTGCTGATTTTTAATAAAGCGGAAGCAAGCGGTTGATTAGTACGCATGAGTTCCACGGACCCTGCATCAGCCATCAATTCTCGCGTACGGCTTAAGTAGAGGAGCAGCAATACGCTGATAACAGGTAAGACGTAACGTAAGATAATAATGATGAGAGCAAGCGTATTGCGTGAGCGATTATCTTCAGAATCACGACGATTAGAAAAAACGGCACTATAAAAAAATATGTCTAAGACCATGATGGTCAAATTAGCTAGCAGTGAAGCAGTCAAGGTTAATTTAATATCAAGATGACGAATGTGACTTAATTCATGCGCCATGACGGCTTGTAACTCATCACGATTTAATTTTTCCATGAGCCCACGCGTGATAGCGACCATCGCAGATTTTTCACTGTAACCACTGGCGAAGGCATTCATGTAATCCGCATCGATGAGATAGACTTTCGGCATGTACCGTAAGCCGGCGGCGATTTTCATTTCTTCTACCACGTTATAGAGTTGTTTTTCAGCAACGGTCCTGGCAGTGGTGGGTGTGATTTCATGATACTCCGTGCCTAATAACATGAGTGTGTCATGGAAGGTATAACTCACAAATAATGAAATAGCGGCGATGATTAACATGATCAGGGTAGCGATGGGGAATACCTGAAAAGTGATTAAGGCGATAAAGAGCTGTGAAATACTGGCGTGAGGATAAGCAGACGAATAAAGATACATATCGACTAGCATGCCAATACTGCAATAAATCAGGAAAAAGAGTGCGATGACAATGAAAGTACGCTGGTTATTTTGGCGCAATGTCTTGCGCCAATCGGCGGTTGAGCTCGTGTATTGATCTAAGTCAGTTGGCATAGAGTTATAACTGCACAGTATAAGATTCTTGTTGCGCTACTTTATCTTGGCTTAGCTGCCAGTAAGGAAAATCAAAATCTAATTTGCTGGGGAAAGCTGAGACAATGAGATTCGCTGGGAAGGATTTTTTATCGGCATTATAGGTTTCAATGCTATCGTTATAAGATTGTTTAGCATAAGCCAATTTATTTTCGGTGCTGACAATTTCTTCTTGCAATTGCAAGCAGTTTTGATTGGCTTTTAAGTCAGGATACTGTTCGAAGACGATGTTTAAGTGAGAGGCGATATCGGAAATTTTGTTTTCAGCCTCGATGCGGGTTTTTTCATCCCCGGACTGATGCGCTTGTTGTGCTTGGTTACGCAAAGCGACGACATCTTTTAAAGTGGTTTTTTCATAGTCCATGTATTTTTTGACGACATTAATTAAAGACTCGAATACTTTGAAACGCCGGTCGAGTTGGATATCAATTTGTTTTTGGTTGTTACGGACGGTTTCTATTTGAGCGATGAGGCGGTTATAGGTTAAGATGACGAAGCCGATGATGGCTAATAGAACGAGTAGAATAATAAAAGTAACCATGTTCAGTTCATCCTTCAAAATTGAATAATGATTGGTGAAATTATAATGAATAGTTAAGGAAATTACCATGTCTGATGTGACGCTTAATTTAACGCCTGAGGTTTATGACTATCTCCAACGTATTTCCCTGCGCGAGCCTCGTGTGCTTAAAGCGCTGCGGGAGGAAACGCATCGGTTAGCGAGTCATCTCTCTCGAATGCAGATTTCGCCTGAGCAAGGTCAATTCATGGCATTGCTGGCTGAGCTGATCGGGGCGAAAAAAACATTAGATATTGGTGTTTTCACGGGCTATAGCGCGCTGGTAGTGGCGTTGGCATTGCCTCCGGAAGGGAAAGTGGTGGGGTGCGATGTGAGTGTGGAGTGGACGACAATTGCACAGCATTTTTGGGAAGAAGCAGGGGTGGCGAATAAGATTGATTTGCGGTTGGCGCCGGCGTTAGAGACGTTGCAAAAATTGATTGATCAAGGCGAAGCAGGGACGTTTGATTTTGCTTTTATTGATGCGGATAAGAGTAATTATCCCTATTATTACGAAAAAGTATTAACGTTGCTACGTCCAGGCGGATTGATTGCGGTAGATAATGTGCTGCAGCGTGGAAGAGTAGCGGATCCGGATAATCATGATAAGGAAGTGGTGGCTATTCGCCAGTTTAACGATAGGTTGCACCAAGACGAGCGTGTGACGATTAGCATGGTACCGATTGCAGATGGATTGACGTTGGCTAGGAAGCGGTGAAGGCGGTAAAACTCTCTAGTTGTATTCTCTTTGATAATTAATAAGACATTAATTATAATCCTGCGCTTTATTTAATCTTAATAATAAACATACTAGAGAGGGTGGCAATAAAATGAACAATCGTAATCCTAAACGGCAATGGCAACGTTCGGAGGCGTTAGAAAAAATCACACTTCCGCCTCAAAGCGCTGAAACCTTACTGAAGAGATTCATAGAAGTTTCTCCTTCCTCTTCTGCAGCGGTTATAGGAGCGCGTTTAATAAAGGCGCCTATCAAAAATGGGCAAGAGGAAGTAAACCCAAGCGATCTTGTAACAAAATTAGATGAAGTAGCAAAGACCGTGTTAGAAAAAACAGCACCAGAGCAGACAAATACAGGCATTAACGAGGTAACCGTTTTAAGACACGATACAAGAATAAAATATAATCCGAACAATCCTCGTCATAAAGGGCGTCGCACGGTAAACACCCCTGAGATCGTATGGCGTAATTCTCGCTCTAGTGAGAATTTAAAAAGAAAGGAGAGTGGAACATATTATAAAAAATATTTTGTCGATGTAATAAACACCGATCATGGAACGAGATTTAATTCTGCGGAACATCAGGAAAATCAGAAAGTAAGTGTTCCTTATATAGTTTGGCATCATATGCAGTGGGTTACTGTGGTAGAGGATGAGCCTCATCTGTTATACGATCCGAAAAAGCACGCTAATAGAACAGCCGCCAAAATGAGACACAGAAAGTGGACAGAGATACAGCCAGTTAAAATATTAGAAGATGGAACTAAGTATGATGAAAGCAAAGATGATGGGAAGGCTTACCAGACTATTACGCGAAAGGAATATGATGCAAAACAACGAGCTAATAAAAAGAGAAAAAAATCAGACTGTTCTTCTGCGCCATTTGATGGTTTAGAACCCCTTCCGTTTGAGAGGATAGAAGCTTTGTTGGGAGGGTTTGACACAGGCTTGCAAAGTCCAATGAGCTTCTTTGGTGGAGGGAATTTTTATTCTCCTACCAATATGGAATTAGAACTTTCAGAAACTAACGATTTAAATTTCCTCTTTGAAATTTAAGCTAGATAAAAATTCCACAACTAACAGTAGCTTAGTTGCCACTGTTAGTTGTGGAGATAATGGTAATCTATAAGCTTCATTCTATATTTCATCTATTTTTTTGGCGCAAATGAAATCATTTTCTGATAAGCCATTGATGGCATGTGTATGATAGCGGACTAAACAGTGGTTATAGCCCACTTCAAGATCAGGATGATGGTTTTCTTGATGCGCCATCCAAGCAATGGCATTGACAAAAGCCATCGTTTCATAAAAATTTTTAAAATGAAAATCTTTAAAAATTTGCTTATTATCACCGCTCACTTGCCAATCAGCTGTGAGCTGCTTTAAGAATGAGGTGATATGTTCTTTGTCTAACGGCGGGATGCCGCCTTCGCAAGGTACGCAGTGTTTATTCATGGCTAACTCCATTAGTATCTTCATCATTTACCCACGCGTATACGATGATTTTGCTTTCAAGATGAAATCTAAAGAACAATCGGTATTGTTGAAAGAACTTTGCTCGAAACCAATGTTTATTATCATCACCTAATGTTATTCCTTGTCGATATTCCAGTAAAGTGGGATTTTGAGGAATTTTTTCAAAAATAAGTTTTGTAATAGCGGCCAATCGTTTTGTGGAATTTTTTTGCTTGTAATGCATAGGATCTTTTGTGCGAATTTTTTCAACTTCTATTAATAATTCCTCGCAAGGAGGAGGTTAAAAATTTTAAAAATCATTAAGTTAGAAGATTTAAGAATAACTTGACTAAGTCCGATTAGTCAACTATAGTAATGGTATAGAATCTATTGGAGATTTTCCATGTTAGTTAACATCCATGATGCTAAAACTCATTTTTCCAAGTTCATCAATCAAGCTTTAAAAGGAGATGAAATTATTATTGCCAGAGGCGGCAAGCCTCTCGTTCGCCTGGTGCCTTACACAGAAGAAACAGCAATACGCCGAGGAGGACAATTTAGAGGCCTCATTCATATTAGTGATGATTTTAATGCGCCTTTGCCGGAAGAAATCCTTAAGCACTTTTATGGAGACGAGAAGTAGGATGCAATATTTACTCGATACTCATGTCATACTGTGGTGGTTCACTACGCCGGAAAAAATCAATGCTAAAACTCATCATATTATTAGAGATAAATCCAACAATATCTTTCTTAGTAGCGCCTCATTTTGGGAGATGGCCATCAAGAAAAGTCTGGGACGTCTCACACTGCCTCATAATTTGATAGAAACTGCAGCAGCAGAGGGTTTTAAAATATTACCCATTATGCCTGAAGAAGGCTTGGGAGTGGCTGATTTGCCTTTATTGCATGCAGACCCTTTTGATCGTTTATTAATAATACAAGCAAAATTGCACGATCTTATCATTATTACCAACGATTCAAAAATGGAAGAATATCCTGTTGTGATATTGAAAGCTTGATTTCTTAAACCCGAGGCACATCATACGCCTTAAACACATGCTCCACCCACCATTGACTCATCTGCTCCAACAACTGATTCTGCATCTGTCGTGCATCCATATGATCAATATCAATAATCTCCAACGGCTGATCTTGCCACGAACAAGCAAACACGGCTTTCGTCCGCTGCCCTGTTTCGGGATCAATTTGCCATTGTAGACATTGCGCACAGACGCCTTTCAACATACATTGCATATTGCCATAAACGGAAGCAAAAACTTTGGGGTCTTTCACCAAATGTTCTTTAAGCACTGTTTTGCGCGCCGCTTGAAATTGCCGTAATAATTCCGTATCGCCGATAAGATAAATTCTATCAATATCAATTAATGGAATAGACTTGGCATGATTTATCAAAGTCGCAATCACATCATCGCCTGTGAGCGAAATAATCTTATCAGCTATTTTTTCTAGCTGTTCTTGGCAATAAACTTCTTCTTTATTTCCTAAGTATAAATAAATAACACGATTCCCCATCGCACGCATTTCAGCACCATAACTACGCACAAAAGCAAAACTAGTCTGATTACCAATGATTAATACCGTTTCATGCTCACTCGGAATTTTCGCGCGTACACCAGCGGGTCCCATGAGCGAGACAGGTTCACCCGGTTTTAATGTGGCACACAATTTAGCAGTAGCACTATTTTCCATCACGATGAAATTTAAGTTGCCATTAGCGCTATCACATTCCGCTGTCACCAAGGCCAACGGTTCCATTTGTAATAACGTATGATCGATACGCGGTGCGTAAGTTTCAAAATTCTGCAAACGATAAAATTGCCCTGGTTTGAAACGTTTTGCTGCAAGCGGAGCATGAATGGTTAATTCAACAATATTATCTGTCTTACGCGAAACTTTAGTTACATGCGCCGTAAATAAATAATGAATACGCGCAGCAAATTGCTGATATTCTTGCTCATCACCGCGTTGGTGAATTTTATCTCCTAACACAGCAAGTATTTTCGGATACGTCCGCATGCCAGACGCGATCGCCTTCACCACATTACCATGGAATACAGGATGCGTATCACCAATCAAACTCACGCGTCGATGCTCTTTATGATACGACGTAAACGGCCCAAACGCAGGATCTTTGCAATGCTCCACACCATGCGCAACGGATAATTCACCATCAATATCTTCATAATGTTGATATTGCAGATTCAATCGATTAAATGTCCCGCGATGTTCAAATTCATACGCTGTATTTGGCTGTGTTCCTGTGGCCACTAAAATAGAACGTGCTGGCAAGCGCACCTCTTCATTGCGCACGCGTTGATGGCAAATAAGCGTTTCTGCATGGCCATATTCATTAAGCTCAACCGCAGCAGGTTCTAACCCTTCGAGATAATAAATACCTTCTTCTAACGCTTTCT
>SCTP01000068.1 GCA_004322325.1 Gammaproteobacteria bacterium
ACTGATTATATTATTGGTAGGTGGTATTATTTTCCCTAACTATTTTGCACGCAGCATGGCTTTATTTCCCAAAACCACAGGCAGTGCGAATGCTTTATTTGGTGCATTTGTATTTCTTATTCCAAGTGTGAGCTCAGGGTTAGGAACATTGTTGAAATCAACGAGTGCGGTGCCATTGACGATGACGTATGTCGGGTTAATTGGGTTATGTTTAGTTATTCATTACTTAGGCAGTGAGAGGCAGCAAGTATGACGATAAAAACAATACTATGTTATGGGGATTCTAATTTGCGGGGGTTTGTTCCCGGCAGTTTTAATGAAAAAACAGGCTTATCAGCGCGTTTTCCGAAAAATAAACGCTGGACCGGTGTTTTACAAACTATCTTAGGCGAAGAATATGATGTGGTTGAAGAAGGAATAAATGGTCGCACCACGACGCTAGAAGAAATTACACCTGGTAGACCGTATCGGAATGGATTAGCAACTTTTCCAATTTGTATCGAATCACATTATCCAGTTGACCTGGTTATTTTTATGCTAGGGACGAATGATACGAAAAAGCAATTTAATCGATCAGCAGAAGACATTGCGGAGGGAGTGCGGCAATTAGTGAAGATAGTAAAAAATAGTGATAAAGGAGTAGCAAAAATTTTGCTTATCGCTCCTCAGCCTATTGTCAAAATAGGAGGGTTACATCCCGAGTTTGATGATGAAGCTATTGCAAAGTCTAAAGCATTAGCGCCGCTTTATCAAAAAGTAGCACAGGAAGAAGGGTGTGACTTCTTGGATGCTGGGCTTATTATTTCATCTAGCTTACTGGATGGTGTGCATATTGAAGAGGCGGATAGTAGGTTATTAGCTGAAGCTGTTGCAAAAACAGTGATAAGAAATTTCCTAAGACCTGTCGTCAATTAACTACGCCGTCGTCCCGCGGCTTGTCCGCGGGATCCAGGCTGACAAAATTTTTCGAATATTATCTGAAGATGCTGATATGGAATTTTTATGAAGCGATATTTTGTTTATATTCTTACGAGTCAACGTAATGGCACCTTATACGTAGGTTCAACATCTAATTTAATACAGCGTGTTTGGCAGCATAAAAGCAGAAAATGGAAATTAAATTTAATTGAACAGTTTAATCCTACATGGCAAGATTTATACGATAAAATTTGTGTCTAGCTGGATCCCGCGGACAAGCCGCGGGACGACGGCGTAGTTAATTGACGACTGACCTTAGTTTAATCCAAATATATCCCTAAACAAGATAGCTCTCATCATATAAAGCTTAGGTGCGTAATATGTACTACTCGCCATGGTATAACAACGCACATATAACCATCTATATTTTTTCATCGTCATCAAGCTCGTTTTGAACGCGTAATAAACGGAGCAATTAGTTACTAAGATAAGCGGTACACCTATTATGTTGGCAGTCGCTGATATATAAAAAAATGGCAGCATTAAAACAGCAAGAATCGCAATCGCAAAAAGAACAATTGTATTATTATCTAAGTGTAGCCATTTTATCCAGAAGCCTAATATAAAAAACGTCCCAATAATAATATAGGGTATAAAATTTGTTAAATATAATGTTAGCAATTTAAAGGGTGCTTTGTAGCTAATCGGCATTTGCATCACTTTTCTAAGGGTGATTAGAGATAAATAGCTAGAGATAAACCAATTAATGAGATGTAGCATGAACGCTGTCGCGGCTATGATGGCTATTAAAGAATAGGTGGAATAATCTTCATTAGCTGATATGTGTACGGAGATAGAGTGTAAGTTTTTATTAATAGTGATTGTTAGGAATACGAGCATGAATAGTAATAGCAGGACAATACCAAGTATTTTTAGTAAAGTAAAAATAATGCTTTGTATGGTCGATAAAATGTAGATAGGGGCTTTAAGACCCTGCGCCAATTTTTCAGCAGAATCATATACCTGTGAAAGGTACTCGCGTTCTGTAAGATTCCTTTCTTCTGGCATCTTTCTCATCCTCCCCAATAAAAAACGGCCCCCGCTACCGCTAATGCTAAAACTGCCCCACTTAAAAAATATTTTACCTTCAATTGCTTTTCTCTTCTCCGCCGTGCCGCATGATGATTAATTCCTGCATACTCAAACCGCTTACGCTCTTGCTGCTGTTTCTTCTCTTTCAACACTTCATACAATAACGATGGCATCTCCGGCAATTGTTCCGACCACAATGGCAGATTATCCCGCACGCGTTTGAAGAATGCCCTCACCCCCACCTGCTTTTTCAACCACCGCTCAATCTGCGGCGAAGCAGATGACCACACATCCAAATCCGGCGCCAACGTTCGGCTTAATCCTTCTATACTCAACAACGTTTTTTGCAATAACACCAACTGCGGCTGAATATTAATATGAAACCGTCGTGCCACTTGAAATAATCGTAGCAATAATTGCCCAAACGACATTTCCCGCAACGGCAGCTCAAAAATCGGCTCAGATACCGCACGAATCGCACCTTCGAATTGATCAATTCGCGTATCCGGTGGCAACCAGCCACAGGCAATATGCAACTCAGCCACCCGTTGATAATCACGTTTAAAAAACGCAATCATGTTTTCCGCCAAATAACGCTGATCGTTCTGATTTAACGATCCAACAATACCAAAATCAACGGCAATGTAAGTAGGATTCTCCGGATCTTTATCATTCACGAAAATGTTACCCGGATGTAAATCCGCATGAAAAAAACTATCGCGAAATACTTGCGTGAAGAAAATCTCAATCCCACGTTCCGCTAATTTTTTCATATTCACTTTAGCACGCTGCAAGCGCTCAAGATCATGAATCGGCGTGCCATGAATGCGTTCCATCACTAAAATAGTGGGACGGCTATATTCCCAGTGAATTTTAGGGACGTATAAAAGTTTAGAACCCGCGAAATTACGCCGTAATTGCGAAGCATTCGCCCCTTCGCGTGTTAAATCTAATTCATCATAAAGTGTTTGCGCAATTTCAGCGACTAACTGCTTGGGCTTAAAATGCCGGGCATTGGTGGAATAGCGCTCGACCAGATTGGCCAGTGTCATCAGTAGATCGATATCACGATCAATGATTTTGCGAATATTGGGTCGTAGTACTTTGACGACCACAGATTCATTATTTAATAATTTCGCCGCATGAACTTGCGCAATGGATGCAGAAGCTAATGCGTTTACATCGAATTCGGCAAATACATCAGTAAGGCGGCATTGTAATGCTTCCTCTATGATCACTTGCGCCGTTTGACCTGGAAACGGCGGCACACGGTCTTGTAACTTACTTAACTCAAGCGCAATATCATCCGGCAATAAATCGCGGCGCGTAGAAATGATTTGCCCGGCTTTGACAAAAATCGGCCCTAATTCTTCAATCGCACGACGCACGCGTTCACCACGCGAGAGTTTTTTTCCTACTGTCCAATAAAAAGGATTGAGATAACCCAGATACCGCAGCGGATAAAAGGCTTGCGTGCCCAGTACAATTTCATCAAGGTTATAACGCGCTAAAATGAAATTGATCCGAATTAAGCGAAATAAACGCGATATGATCTTCACTGATTTCCCTCATCTTCTATTAATTGCGCTCGAATACGTTGCATTCTCACTGCTAGACGATCTACATCCATGCGGAGTGTGTCAATATCGGTAAAAAAATCATTCAATGCTTCACGTGATGGAAACCATTCCGCTTCTTCATGAACATATTCATTGATATTTTGCGTCATGGTTTGTTCTGTATCACGCAGCCAGTTCCCCGCACGTTTGATCAAACGGCTAAGATGATAAGTAGGAACATCCCCCATCCATTGTGACAGCGGTTGCTCCCAATCGATTTGCATTTCATCAAATAAGGCGACAACTTGCTGGCCAAATTCTGCATTACCTTCAATGACTAAATCCTCCGCAAAAAAACGATGCCGCTCTTCTTTGGCGAGGGTAACACCTAACAGT
>SCTP01000069.1 GCA_004322325.1 Gammaproteobacteria bacterium
ACAGATGAACACAAAACAATGGATTACGATCTATACATGAAAATTCTCAAATCAGGGGGGGATATTTACAATCTATCAGAATCCTTAATCCTTTACCGCAAACATGAGGCAAGCATTACCTTAACGCAGTCTGATAGCCAAGAAGAAATTGCCAGGCGCGTCATTCAAAAGTATCTCAAAGAAATTCTCAACTTTAATGCCACTATTGCGGAAGTAACTCTAATGCGACGTGCTTTGCGTGAAAATTTAACAGATTTTTCTCTTGCGCATAAATTTACACTGATAAAATACTTGCATCAATTTTACAAACATTTTAGTGCTAAATATCCAGAAGTTGAAGCAAAAAACCACGCACGTTATATGTGCTTCTATACAATTGATAGATTTATTTTCAACAAGTATCTGAAAAATATTGCCAAAGGGTTAATCAGGGGTTTCCGCTGATATCACTCTCATCGCCGTAAATTTTTACGGTAATGCAGAGGGGGTTTTTCATATATATTTTGTATTTGAAAACTATTTAAAAGGAGCTACGGCATGAAGAAACAATCCACATTAATTTTAGCTATCGTGGCTTTTAATGTTGCTACTATTGCTTATGCGGATAATGCAAACACAGGCATCATCGTCAATAACAGCGAGAAGCACCTACCGATCACTATCACCTATAAAGCATGTCCCGCTATTTCTTATGCCCAATGTTATAATACCCAACCCTCACAAACCCAAACCATTAACTCATCAGCTAACTTTTCAATCCCAGTGGAAGATGGTGCAGTTGCAATGATTATTAGCGCAACAGAAACAGATAATAAGGGTAATAAAATTCAAACCACTTACTACAGTACCGATATGTACGGTAACGGTAGCGATAACTGCATTGCCAGCAATGAATGGTTAACTGTTCTGAATGAATATGGTACATCGCGTATCGGTTGTACGCTGGCTGCTTCGGGAAAGTGATTTTTTAAAAATAACGCTTAATCAACGCCAGGCTTTTAATTTTACTTACCAATTCCGCCTTATTTTGGCAGTTTAATTTATGCTTGGCGTTGGCGAGATAATCTTCAACGGTTCTATGTGAAATACCTAACATCAACCCTGTTTCTTTTGCGGTTTTATTCATGAGAAGACAATCTAAACAATCTATTTCCCGAGGTGTTAGCTTAAATTCCTCTATCAGCACGAGTGAAATTTCTCGTTCGTAATAAGAAAAACCTATAACAGCGAAGGATTGGGTTGCTGCGTCATAACAAGGTAGTTTTGTGTTTCTGAGATCGATGAAGGATTCGCCGGGAACGAGAATCGTGCTGGTGGAGTAGAGCGGTTGCTGGGTACGAAGCACTTGTTCATTTTCATTGAGAATTCTTTCAAGATGCTGGGGCTGATGAGAAAGTAAATCATGAAGGACGCAGCCTATAATAGCGTTTCTGTCTTTGATACCGCTTTGTTTTTCAGAAACTTGCATCTGTAGCGGATTCATGTCTAATACCCGATGGTTTGCATCCGTTTTATAAACGTGCATTTTATGGGGTAGCTGGCAAAGGCTATTAAAGTCTATACCTAGACGATATTTATCGGCTAACATACAACCAACTCGCACTCGTTTTATATTTAGATTGTACAAATTTTAGCAGAATTTGCCATTTAGGTAAATGCTTACTTATCTTGAGAGATATGCCATCATGCCAGTACCAAAAAGAGCATTTGAAGGGTTAGAGCTTCGTCGGGGTAGAGAATGGGTTGATCAACAATGGCAAGTAGATGCCATCGAGCAGTTTTGCATAGATAAGAATAACTTGCTCAACGAATACCCCCCATTTTATGCGGATGTACAGAAGGTAAAAGATTTAATCGATCAACGTAAGGAAGAAAACAAAGATTTAATCGATCAACAGTGTGATGCCCTCGTACAGGAAATCTATGACACTTATATAAAAGATGGCGCGCGTTACCAGGTTAATTTAAGCGATACGGATAAAAATGAATTAATGCAAAAGAGAAAAACTGGGGATTTCCAAGAAATATATAATGTATTGAAGATGATGAGAACGTGGACGTGGGATCACATCTTATATGCTGGTGAGCGCCGTGCTCAAGTAGGCCAAGCCATAGCAGCTGCGGCGCCGAAGGAGCAGGTGGTGAAAAAAAAGAAAGAAGGCTTTTTTGCAACGGTTAAGTCTATTAAATCGAAATTTTCAAAAAGCAGTACTTTTACGTCCTATCAGTTCTATCAGTCGACGAGTAGCTTATTTAAAAATAAAAATGGTAGTAACGATGATCCTAGGGTTGTTAAAAAAGATGAACTTTCTAATAAATCGAGAGGTCCTGGTGGTGGTTAATAAGCAATCAAATGCTTACCAAATCACGTGTAAATCAGTCACTTGCTGCAATTTTTTATCGCAAGTGACGAGTTTACCCTGATGGACAATAGTGGTTGCTGCAATGATGCGGTCTGCAGGATCAAAATGCTTCATCCATGCTTCTTCTGCGGAAAATGCGGCAATTTTTGAGGTAATATTGATAACTTGTAACCGCCTAGATTCCAAAATAAGTTCTAAAAACGCTTCTGTTTCTATTCCAGGATCAATGCGTTTTTTTTGGATTAACATGGCGATTTCCCATAAGGAAATATCGCTGCAATAAAGCAGATTTTCTTTTCCATACTGCTCAATGCACTGCTGTGCTTTTTTACTCAGTTGCTTGGGGTCAAGTGCATCGTAGATGATGGCGCAAGTATCAAGAATAATCATTTATCCACATCCCATTCTTCATCAATAGGTGAAATGACATCTCCTACGTATGCGTGCTGGCGTAGTTCTTTAAGCTTATCCCTTGCTGCTTTGCGAGAATCAATAGGAGGCAATAACCTAGCAATTACTTTACCTCGGCATGTGATCCATATTTCCTTTCCTTTATGGACTTGTTCAAGATAATCAGGCAGGTGGCTACGAAGCTCCGTAATTTTGACTTGATGCATAGGAAGCGCCCTCATTACATACGTACATATTAAGTGTACACATGGGGGAATTAAAATTCAAGCTAAAGCATTCCAGCCTCTTTTAGTGTATGATTAGCCCCCTGAAAATAGTGGGTGAGGAGGGTTTTCCTTGGCAAAAGTATTAGTGACCGGCGGGGCTGGCTATATCGGCTCCCATATGGTCTTAAAGCTGCTGGAGGCAGGCCATCAACCTGTCGTGGTTGATGATTTGTCGACTGGCATACAGTCGTTCGTTCCAAAAGAAGTGCCACTTCATGCCTTTAGCATTAGCGATGCAGATAAGTTAAGCCAGCTACTCCAGGCCGAGCAATTTGATATCGTGATGCATTTTGCTGCTTTTATTGAAGTCGGGGAATCCGTCAAAAAGCCGGAAAAATATTACCATAACAATTTCATTAACACGTTAACCTTGTTAAATGTGATGAAACAGCACAAGGTAAAACACTTTATTTTTTCCTCCACCGCTGCCATCTTCGGCGAGCCGCACTATACGCCAGCGGATGAAAAACACCCGAAACAGCCACTTAACCCCTATGGCGCATCAAAGCTCATGTGCGAGCAATTGCTGCAAGATATGGACATTGCTTATGGCTTGAAATCCGTCTGCTTACGCTATTTTAACGCAGCGGGTGCTGACCCAGCAGGTCGTACCGGTTATCGCACTGCGAATGCGAGTCATCTTATCCCCATCGCCCTCCAAACCATCTTAGGCCAACGCCCCCACCTGGAAGTCTACGGCCGTGATTACCCCACCCCTGACGGCACCTGCATACGCGATTACATCCACGTCATGGACTTATGCGAAGCCCACTTGCTGGCTATGCATCATCTTCTCGCAGGCGGGGAGAGTCGACAGTATAATGTAGGCAATGGTCAAGGTTATTCGGTGCAGCAAGTGATAGACACCGTAAAGCAGGTGACCGGCCAAGCGATAAAAGTAGTGGATTCAGGCCGTCGTGCGGGTGACCCTGCTCAGTTAGTGGCGGATTCACGTCGTATTCAACAAGAGTTAAATTGGAGACCGCATTATCCATTGCTCGCTGACATCATTGAGCACGCATGGAAGTGGGAGAATATATGTTGCCGCGCGGATCAAGGATAATTATTTTTCTGCATTCTAATCAGGCATAAAAAAACCCGCCAGAGTTGCGCTTCAGAGAGAGGCGTGGCGGGTATTGTTGAAAGTATTATAGCATTACTTTGACCAGTTAACCGCAAATCATATTGATTTTATTCTCTAATAAATGTTAAATACTAAGCCGTGACAGTCGGGTGGTGGAACACCCGGTCTGTCACTAACCATATCAACCTAATGAAGGAGGTCAACATGGCTCGGAGTATATTAGCCAATTCATCATCAAAGTTAAATCTATCCCATCGTCAAACTGAAATCTTAGAACAACTCATCATGGCAGGTGGCCAAATGGCCAAGTCATTGGAGTATCTAGATAGTCATTTTTGCTTGCCGGCGCATGCGGTCAAGCCGGCTAAGCGGTGGGCGAAGTTAGTGATGCAATTTGCGAAATTATTGCTCTGAGGGAGGCAGGACACGGTCCTGCCCCTTTGTGGGTTATAAAAAAATGGCTAAGTAGTTCATTTTTGATGCAGTTTTAGGGTATCATTACCTCGAAAATATGAGGGTCTTATGCTGCCGCGCGGATTGTTAAAAGAATATTACCAACTTGTCATTTTGCTCCTACGCTGTTTTGACACCTTCGCGGTGTTAACAGCTGGCTTAGCAGCTTATTTTTACAAATTTGGCGATATAGCAATTTCTTCCCGCTATCTTTCTGCTTTCGTCCTCGCGGCACCTTTAACGGCGATGGTTTTCCAATTTTTTCATTTATACGGCTCCACGCGTACACAATCGTTCTGGCGATATGTA
>SCTP01000070.1 GCA_004322325.1 Gammaproteobacteria bacterium
GATTGTGATGGTACCGATGTTTCCGCATACATTGACGCTGCGCCCGCTGGTGATTGAAGGCAATCGCTGCATCACGATTGTGATCACACCGAATAATACAGCGGTGCCACGTTTAACCTGTGATGGCCAAGCTTTTATCAGCACGCCACCAGGCAGTCATATTACAATTTGCAAAAAGTCGCAGCCCTTAAACTTGATTCACCCGAGTGACTATAATTATTACGATAGCTTGCGCAGCAAGCTTCACTGGGGCCACAAACTACATTACAGGGAATAGCATCATGCTAACTCAAATCCATATCCGTGATCTTGCTACTATCGAAGAATTACGTTTGCACTTACACCAAGGTAATACGATGATTACCGGCGAAACAGGCGCTGGCAAGTCGATTTTTATTGAAGCGATTGAATTAACCTTAGGCGGGCGTGCTTCACAAAATATCGTACGGCCCGGGAAGGAGAAAGCTGATATTAGCCTTTGTTTTGATATCACGAATTTCCCCAAAGTCATTCAGCGTTTAAAAAATATGGATTTGTATCAAGAGGCGCCAGAGTGCATTATTCGCCGCGTTATTACGCACGATGGCCGTTCCCGCTGTTATATCAATGGTTCGCCGGCGACGGTGCAATTAGTGAAAGAGCTAGGTGAATTATTGTTTCATTTGCATGGGCAGCATGAGCAACAAGTGCTGTTGAAAGCAGAAACGCAACGGGAGATGCTGGATCGTTTTGCTGATCACTTACCGCTTGCTGCTCAAGTGAAACAATTGGCTGATGAATGGAAGCAATTGGATCATACTGTGTATACCTTGCGCGAGAAAACATTGCAGAGGCTCGAACGCAGCGATTATTTACATTTTCAGCTAGAAGAATTACAAACGGTTTCTTTGCAACCGGGTGAATGGGAAACCTTATCAGCAGAACATCATCGTTTACTCCATGCAGAAGAACTCATGCGGCATGTACAGCAAGCGATACGACAATTATCTGAAGAAGAGCAGCAGAATGCGCTGGCTTTTCTCAATACGGTACGTAAGACGTTGGAATCCATCCAAGCGGTTGAGCCAAAAGCGAATGAATGGATAGGAGTGATTAACTCAATCATCATTCAATTAAGCGATTTAACCTCGGAATTACAAAGCTATCTGGAGCAGACGGATTTGGATCCGGAAAAAGTGCAATCGATTGAAGCGCGGGTGAGTCATCTTTTTAACCTATCGCGAAAACATAAGATTCCACCGCAAGAGTTAGCCGCTTTTAAGGAGCGATTGACAGGAGAATTAGACGCATTAAATTCGAGTGATGAAACCTTAGCCCAATTAGAAGCACAGCAGAAAACGGTGGCGAAAGAATATCAAGCCTTAGCGGAAAAATTAAGCTTAAGCCGCAAAAAAGCCGCTGCGAAGTTAGAGAAAGAAATGACAGCGACTATTCGATCTCTTTCGTTGCCGCATGGGGAATTTAAGATTGAATTGGAGAAAGAAACGCAATCTTTATCAGTACATGGGCTAGAAAAAATCGTGTTTCTGATTAAGACCAATCCCGATCAAACCTTACAGCCACTCGCCAAAGTGATCTCGGGAGGAGAATTATCGCGTTTGAGTTTGGCAGCACACTTAGCTTTGGCTCATCGCACGACGATTCCCACCTTAGTATTTGATGAAGTCGATACGGGGTTAAGCGGTGCGACAGCAGAAAAGATTGGTAAGTTGCTACGAAAATTGGGAGAAGCGTATCAAGTATTTTGCGTGACGCATCAACCTCAAGTAGCAGCTTGCGGGCATCATCATTTATTAGTAGAAAAATATTTTATCGAAAAAAGCACGTATTCGCGGTTACGTTTGTTAAATGACGAAGAAAAGACGCGAGAAATCGCGCGTATGTTGGGGGGCGAAAAAATTACAGAAAAAACCTTAGCACATGCACGGGAAGTGTTACAGGGGGCATGACCACCTCTTCACTTCACCTCCTGGCAATTCGCACAAATGCCATAAATATTAAGATGATGATCGGTGATAAGATAACCTGCTTGTTTAGCAATTTCCTGCTGACGTTTCTCAATGATAGGGTCGACAAATTCTTCTACTTTATTACACTTCACGCACACTAAATGATCATGATGCGTCCCATGATCCAACTCGAATACGGATTGCCCACCTTCAAAA
>SCTP01000071.1 GCA_004322325.1 Gammaproteobacteria bacterium
CCATACGTTGTGCGAAGGCAGTTAGTAACATTTTTTTTTGCTCGGCGCGAGATAGCTGCCAGCATCCTAGCCGGATAAAAAGCGCCATCAATAAAAAAGCGAGAAGCGCTAGCTTCCAATTTTTGACGTGAATAAACATTTTAGGGTGCAATCCTTATGGTATGTGAATATACTACGGCTTCAGAAACGCTATATTAATAGGGATTATAAAAGATGACCATCTTTATAAAAATCATAATTGTACTTTTTCTCATTGCTATTTTTTTCTCGCTTGGGAGTGCTTTATACTTTTTGATTCACGATAAAAGTGGTTCGACACGTATTGTCAAAGCATTAACATGGCGTATTGGTTTATCCCTGTTATTGTTTGCTTTATTATTAGTTGCGTTTACGTTGGGATGGATTACACCACACTCTATTACTTAAGGAGATAGCCATGGGGTTTCGCAATTTTGGTTCGTTATTAATGATTTTTTTAATTCTCATGATGATATTCGGCACGCAGCGCTTGCGTGACATCGGGACAGATCTGGCGAGTGCCATCAAAAGTTTTCGCAAAGGGTTGCAAGAGGAATTGGATGAAAAGGAAAATAAAGAAGGGAATAAATCATGAATTTCAGCCTCAGCGAAATTATTGTTATCTTATTAATCGCACTTTTAGTGATCAAGCCAGAGCAATTGCCTGATGTCGCCTTTTCTTTAGGTCGTTTTATGCAATCCATGCGGCGTATGTATGCCAAAGTGAAAAATGAAATGAATGGTTTGATTGATTCTGTAGAAAAAAACGATGAACAAAAGCGGCAATCTTAGATCAACAGAAGCGCTTCATTTTTTAGTGGAGTTCCGAAAACGGTTAATTTATTCATTGATAGTGCTGTTTATTTTATTCGCTGTGTTAATGTATTTTGCGAATCATCTTTATACATGGCTGGCGTTACCGTTACTTAAATATTTGCCACAAGGGCATTTAATCGCTACTGAAATTGTATCGCCTTTTTTTGTTCCGTTTAAACTCGCGTTTATGGCGTCGATGTTATTAGCGGTACCTTTTTTTCTCTATCAATTATGGGCATTCATTGCGCCTGCTTTATATGGGCACGAGCGCCGCTTGATTTGGCCATTTTTGTTGACGAGTGCGCTGCTCTTTTATTTAGGCATTGCCTTTGCTTATTTCATTATTTTTCCGATGCTATTTCATTTTCTCGCTCGCATTGCCCCCGCGGGTGTGATGCTAAGTCCGGATATTAGTGAGTACTTGGATTTCAGTATTAAATTAATACTGGTCTTCGGTAGTTTGTTTGAGATTCCGATGGTGATGGTGTTGCTGGTTTCTACCCGCTTGGTGAGTCACGCTCGTCTGATAAAATGGCGACCTTATGCCATTGTAGGTGCATTCATTATCGGTATGCTATTGGCGCCGCCGGACGTGCTTTCGCAAACTATTTTAGCGGTTCCTATCTGGTTGTTATATGAAATTGGCATTTTACTTTCTCGTTTTGTCAAGGTGGAAGCAACATGATTAAAAAAGCCAATGCCAATTTGATAAAAATAGTAGACATATTAAATGATGGTGATTATCACGATGGTGAAACCATCGGTAAAAAGCTAAAAATGACACGCAGTGCTGTTTGGAAGGCGATTAAAAAATTAGAAGGCTATCAAATTGCTATCGATTCTGTGAAGGGCAAGGGATATGCGTTACTTCAGCCGCTTATTTTATTAGAGGCGAGCAAGATAAAACATCACTTAGTCAATGAAAAGCTAGATATTGCTATTTTTGAAAGCATTGACTCGACCAATGATTATTTGAAAGCGTTTAAGAATAGCCAAGCAATAAAGATCTGTTTGGCTGAGCAACAGACGCGTGGTAAAGCGCGATTAGGTCGTGAATGGTATTCACCGTTTGGTGAGAATATTTATTTTTCTTGCTTGTATCCATTTCAGAAAGATGTGAGTGAATTGGCGGGTTTAAGCTTGGTGACAAGTTTAGCGGTGTTAAAAACATTCAAAGAAATCGGGGTGAAGGAAAAGCTATTTGTGAAGTGGCCGAATGATATTCTTTGTGATAATAAAAAATTATCAGGCAGTTTAATTGAAATCCAAGCAGAAACGCATGGGGTGAGTTCGGCTATTATTGGTATTGGCATGAATGTGAATATGATCCAAGATGATGCGCAAATATCGCAAGCGTGGACATCGGTACAAAAAATTCTTGGCTGTTATGTGGATCGAAATGAGGTGTGCGCAAAATTGATTAATCATTTGATTGCTTATTGGCAGCAATTTGATGCGCAAGGATTCGCGCCGTTTATAGAAGAATGGATGGCATCTGATTGTTTAATGCAGCAAGCGATTACGTTAAATAATCTGGATAAAAAAATTAAAGGGAAAGTCGTTGGGATTAATGAGCAAGGTCATTTGTTATTAAAACTTACTGATGGCAGTGTGCGTGCGTTTTCATCGGGGGATACGACTATTGCGAAGAGAGTTGGATGAGGGTGGTGGTTGGAGTGCTTTAAGTACGAATGAGCACATGATGCGGCCTAATTTTTCCCACAATCCACCAATCTGTAATATTTATGACTCACCTACCAGCAAGATTTTTTTCCAAAACCACTAGCCATCTCATTTTTAAATGATTACACTTACGAGCTTTTAAAGCGCATAAAAACAGGGTAAGGATAAATAGTGTGAGCGTGAAGGATGAAGTAATTGATGAAAAACGACGATGCTTTCTACGTCGTGCGACAACGGCTGTAGGGGGAATCGGCATTGTTGCAGCGGCTGTTCCATTTGCTTCTTATTGGCTGCCAAGCGCAGATACATTGGAAGCAGGTGCGCCGATTAAAATTGATATCAGTGGATTGAAACCAAGAGAGCAGTTGACAACCCCTTGGCGTGGTATGCCTATCTGGGTAATTGCCCGCGATCAAGCAATGCTCGATTCATTGCCGAAACTGGATGATAAATTGCGTGATCCCCTCTGCGAGCAAGATCAGCAACCCGCTTATTGCAAAAATATCCATCGTTCCATTAAGCCTCAATTCTTAGTTGCTATCGGTATTTGTACCCATCTCGGTTGCGTCCCCACGTATCGGCCAGATATCGGCAGTGTTTCGCCTGATTGGCTAGGCGGATTCTATTGCCCCTGTCATGGGTCTAAATACGATTTAGCAGGAAGAGTGTACCAAAACGTTCCAGCACCTTTAAATCTCAAAATTCCGCGTCACATGTATGTGAGCGACACGGAAATCATGATCGGTGAAGATCAGGATGGAGTGCAAGGCGCTATTTCCATTAGTTAACGCAAGGAAGGAGTTGAATAAGTAGAATGACTGAGAAAGCGTTGAATAAACAAGGTCGTTTGATGGAGTGGATTGATAAACGCTACCCATGGACCGCATTCTGGAAGAAACATTTAAGCGAATATTACGCGCCACGAAATTTTAATTTCTGGTATTTCTTTGGCTCGTTTTCCCTGCTGGTGTTTGTGATGCAAATCCTCACTGGCATTTGGCTAGTGATGGAATATACCCCAACAGGACACGAATCATTTGCCTCCGTTCAACATATCATGCGCGAAGTTCGCTATGGTTGGCTGTTGCGCTTTATGCACACAACGGGTGCATCCGCTTTTTTTGTAGTAGTTTATCTGCACATGTATCGCGGCTTGATTTACGGCTCTTATAAAAGCCCGCGTGAGTTAGTGTGGTTGATTGGGATGATTATTTATTTTGCCTTACTAATAGAAGCTTTCACTGGCTATGTTTTACCGTGGGGACAAATGTCTTATTGGGGTGCGGCCGTTATCACTTCTTTTGCCAGTGCAGTACCGTTTGTGGGCGATTTTGTTCTCGTTTGGCTGCGCGGCGACTTTAACGTTTCCGGTGTCACCTTGCATCGTTTCTTTTCGCTGCACGTGATTGCCATTCCTCTTTTCTTAGCGGTGCTTATCTTCGTACACTTAGTTGCTTTGCATCAAGTGGGGTCTAACAATCCCGATGGCATTGAGATCAAAAATAAAAAAGATAAAAACGGCGTGCCGCTTGATGGTATTCCTTTCCATCCCTATTACACGGTGAAAGATTTAGTCGGCGTGGTAGTTTTCTTATTTGTCTTTTCGCTCGTCGTGTTCTTTACCCCCACATTAGGCGGCTTATTCATCGAACCCGATAATTTCGTCGTGGCTAATCCTATGGTCACACCACCTGAAATTTCGCCGGTTTGGTACATGACACCTTTCTATGCCATGTTACGCGCCATTCCTAATAAGTTTTTTGGCTTGATCACGATGGCTGCTGCGATTGCGATTATGTTTGTCTTACCATGGCTCGACCGCAGTCCAGTTCGTTCCATTCGCTACAAAGGTACCTTATCTAAGATAGCCATTGTGATATTTGTGATTAGCTTTATCACGTTAGGCTATCTCGGTCATGAATCTGTATCGACGTTACGCACTTTGTTAGCGCGTATCTTTACAATAGCTTATTTTGGCTTTTTCTTGCTGATGCCGTTCTATACACGGATGGAAAAAACTAAACCTTTACCGGAGCGGGTGACGGGATGATCATGCGTTATATATTAACTATTTTATTATTTATTTTTTCTTCAACCGTGTGGGCCGAAGCACCTGCACCAGAAGAGATTGCCTTAGCTAAACCCTCGATTGATCGATACGATATGGACTCTGTCAAACGCGGCGCTAAATTTTTTGCTACCACATGTATGGTTTGCCATACCATGGTGTATTTGCGTTACGATAAAATCGCGCAAGAAGCGGGCATCACGTATGACAAAATGCCGATTAATGTAAAAACTTGGCCTTACGGTGTCACGCCACCTGATTTGTCATTAGAAGCTAGCGTGCGCGGCATCGATTGGATTTATACGTATCTGCATAGTTTTTATCAAGACAAGTCTCGTCCTACGGGTGTGAATAATCTATTGGTCCCTAATACCGCGATGCCAGGCATCATTGCTGCTTATCAAGGTGACCAAGTGTTAGTGACGACGCCACTTCCTCACGGTGTCTTTTATAATGACGCCACGTGGTATGATGCTCTAAAGCTTGAGAAGCAAGGCAGTATGACACCGGATCAGTTTGACGCCACCACCATCGATCTTGTCAATTTCCTTGCGTATGCAGCGGAACCTTTTTATGTTGAGCAACATCAAATTGGCTGGTGGGTGCTAGGGTTTTTAGTTATCCTATTTGTCATGATGTATCAACTCAAACGCGAATATTGGAAGGATGTTAAAAAACATAGAAAAGAATAGGGTAAAGTTAATTTGTTTAACGGGCATTAGCCTGTTAGCAGCGGTTTTTCTGGCGCGGCTTATTGCTCCCTTTACCCCATTCTTAGCGCTGTATCTTTTCTTGGTCACTGCCATAACGGTTTTTATTGCTCAGCAGGATACTGATTATTTCTTTTCAACGTTTATTGTTGCTTTGTTTGCCATCGTGGCCAGTATTCGTCCAGTTTCATTAGAATTAATCGCCATCGGTACGTTCATCGTTTTAATAGGGCAAGTTCTCTGCTGGTATTTCTTTCGAGACATCGAAAGGCGTGTGCGTGTCTGGCTGCTGTGGCGCCGATTAAGATTATTAACTCAGGACGTTTTTTCTTGTTTCTTAGAGCCCGGCTATGCGAGTCATGTTTATTTATTTGAAAGGCGATTGCATTTGCAAAAAAAACGCTTCATGCGTGCTTTAAAAGTATTACCAGTAAAGAAATTAGAGACTTTATATAATATTATTCTCGATGCAGCTCAATTACGTCGCCGTGTGGAAGATCATCACTTATTTTCCGTTTGTGCATCTGATTTGCAAGGTATAGCAGAGGCATTGAATCAATTATTTTCCAGACGAGGTTCAGTGGCTCAATTGACAGAAAAAATCCGGCGGTTAGAGGAAACATATCAACACGTCTTGCAAGTGACAGCGCCTGATCCTGTTGTTTTTTTATTATTCATCGCTAGTCTAAAAGCGTTAGCCGAGGAAATATGAAATATTCCCCCGCTTATTTTCCTGCACGACATGCCTTAAGTGTCGGTTTCGCCGTGTTACTAGCTGTTTTTGTGAATCATTATTTTGCCAAGAGTGGTGGCGGATGGGTGATTCTAACTACTTTTCTCGTTAGTCAAACGACACGCGGTACGCCTTTGCGGCAAAGTATTATTTTCTCCTTTCTTATTATTTTAGCGATTCTACTTTTTTCATTTGATTTTAATTTGCTTCGTTATCAAATGATGGAAGTAAGTATAGGGGCTATTATTAGTATCATCTGCAATCAATTTATTTTCCCTATTCATTTCGATGTCGAATTTCGCCAAAGTTTGATTCCCATCTTAAAAGTGCTTAAAGAACATCCGCAAACCATCCCTCCTCTCGATTATCCTGAATGGGTTTATGAAGTTGGTTTTAATCCTGGCTTGCGTTCTGGATTTCGATTTTTTCTCGTGCATATTGATTGGATTATCGAGCTATTTTGTTCGATGAATTATTTGCTAGCGCGAGGTGAGCAAAGTGGTTTATTTCAAGAATTATCAGAGCTCATTGCTATTACTCAACAAAAAAATCAGGAATTATTTGATATTTTGATTGAATTTTTTCAAAACAATAACTTCACAGAAATTCATTCCGATTTCACCAGTGATATTGTCGCTCTCGAAACAGCAACGCGACAAATTATTCCCCAGCAGCTTGAGCTCTTAGATATTTCAGCTGACTATGTCACGTTGACTGCATTCGTGCGTGATATGAAAGATTTACGCACACTGCTGTTGCAATTAGTGATGGCCATTGCCCCGCAAAAATAAAGTAAGTGTTCACGGGAGTGCAAAATTGTCATTTAATGTTCATTAGTGATTAATGAGATACCAAGAATTTTCGCTGCTTGGTTAAGTCTATGATCAAAGCAGGCAAATTCTACTGATTGTTTAGTTGATTTTTGTAAATGTTCAACGGCAGCTAAATGTACGCTATCGTAGGCGCGTAATGCAAAAGCTTCTGCAAATTCTGCGGCACGCAGAATAAGCGCTGGGAGCATGCTTATTTGTAAATAATTTTCCCAATCAGCAATAAATTCTCGCTTTAGTGTAATAAGTTGAGTTTCGTTGATTTTACCTTCTCTTTGTAACCGTGCGAAAGTAGCATGCGTTTCTACAAAGGTAATGACATGACTTGATACCGTATCAGCTTCCTCTATTTTTGAGAGAATAATAGGGGTAAATGCTTCAGTAAAATAAGCTTTGACGAGGGCGGATGTGTCTAAATAAAGAATCATCTTCGATCTTCCAAAACATACTCCGCTACTGTCTTACCTTCTATCGCTGGTCTTAATTGTCCTCCCCGAGGTTTTTTGCCATTCCAATGGATACCAGGAGCTGCCATCAATTCTTTTAGGTTTTCATTGCTTACTTCGATAGGTAAAAGTTTTGCGATAGGAGCGTGATGGGAAGTGATAATAATAGGTTCACCTTCTTTTATCAAATGTAAGTACTTGGAAAGATGGTTTTTTAATTCATGTACTGAAACTTTCATGGCCTTATCCCTCGTTATAAATAGCCTAATTAATCTTAATAATATGACTATATTATAGCGGTTAAATTTAAATATAGCTATACTTTGACGCTGACGTTCTCCACTAGCTTGTTCCACAAGATAAAGAATTCAGGATAAATTTTATTAACACATTCGATATTCTCAATCGTGACGCCGGGTGTTTTAAGTCCTAGTAATGCCAGTCCCATGACAAGATGAGGATCATGTTGCGGATTAATCATGCCACCAATGGGCTTACCAGGAAAAATTTTAATCCAATCAGAGCCGGTTTCCACATGAATACCCATTTTCGTAAAGATGGAGGTAATAGCCATCATTCGATTTAATTCTTGTTTTTTTATAGGACCAATGTGCGCAATACGTGTAGGCGATTGAGCAAAAGGAGCAATACATGCTAGCGCCATAAACGTATCAGAAAAATCACGCATGCTGATTTCCACGCCATGGAGCTTACTTGTTCCTTTCAAAGTAAGCCCGTGAGCAGTTTCCAAAACATGACAACCCATTTTTTCCAAGACCGATAGAAATTTAACGCTGACTTGTTTGGATTGCGCACATTGCACGGGTGGAATGCTTAACTCACCACCCGTGACGGCAGCAGCCGCGAAAAAATAAGCAGCCAGTGAAAGGTTGGGTTCAACAGTATAATCACGTGCGTGATAGCGCTGTGGAACGGGGACTAACAATTGGCCTTGATGAATATGATGAACTAAGACACCAAATTCAGCCATCATGCTGCAAGTCATTTCGATAAGAGGGCTGCTTTCTTTGTTGAGCGCTTTAAATGTGAAAGCAGAACGCGCATAAGGTGTGATCATGAGGAGAGCAGAAATAAGTTGTGATGGGATGTTATCTTCAACTAAAAGCGTACCTCCTTCTAACGTATCAAATCCCATCATGGTGATGGGTAATTTGCTAACGTCATTTGGGATAAACTGAACGCCTTGGCGTAATAAAATTGAAATTAAGGAAGTCAGTG
>SCTP01000072.1 GCA_004322325.1 Gammaproteobacteria bacterium
CAAGATTATGAAATTGTCATGCCAGGCTATAAATCAAATATGATGGATATTCAGGCTGCGATTGGGATTCATCAACTCAAAGAACTCGATCAATTTATTGCAAGACGTAATGAATTAGCGAACCGTTATCAGGAAGCATTATCAGATTGGATGCAATGGTCGTTACCCATGAACCCGTCTTATGATCACTTGCATTCCTGGCATATTTATACGCCGCTAATTAACGAAGACATTGCCCACATGAATCGTGATGAATTTATGTTGGCGATGAAAGAAAGAAATATCGGGACGGGATTACATTATCGCGCTGTGCATTTGTATCCTTATTATCGCCAAGCCTACGGCTTTAAACTTGGCGATTTCCCGCATGCGGAAGAGGTAGGTGAACGCATCGTCAGCTTGCCGCTCTTTCCAGCAATGACGGATGCGGAACATGATCGTGTGTTAGATGTAATGTATAGTATTTTTCACTAAGTAATAACTGGAATAATTATGAATATTTTAATTCTCGGGGCGAATGGTTTTATTGGTAGTCATTTAAGCGAACACATTTTGGCAAAAAAGCCAGATTGGCATATTTATGCGATGGATTTAACTCAGGATAAATTAGGTGATTGCCTGCAACATGCGCGTTTTCATTTTACGCAAGGCGATATGACGCAGAAAAAAGAATGGATTCACGAGCATATAAAACAGTGTGATGTAGTATTACCGTTGGTAGCGATTGCCACACCTGCGATGTATGTGCAAGATCCGCTGCGTGTTTTTGAATTAGACTTTGAAGCGAATTTAGAAATCATTCGCTTATGTGTGCAATATCAAAAGCGTATTATTTTCCCATCGACATCGGAAGTATACGGCATGTGTCATGATGCGGAATTTGATGAAGAAAAAAGTCCCTTAGTGACTGGCCCGATTAAAAATCAACGTTGGATTTATTCGACTTCAAAACAATTATTAGATCGGGTGATTTATGCTTATGGTGAGCATAAAGGATTGTCTTATACTTTATTTCGACCTTTTAATTGGTACGGTCCACGGCTGGATAATGTGTTTAATCCAAAGCCAGGTGGCTCGCGAGTATTGACGCAGTTCATTGGTAATATTTTGCGAGGAGAAAACATTAATCTCGTCAACGGCGGCGCGCAGCAGCGATGTTTTACTTATATTGGTGATGGGATTGATGCGTTATTGCATATTATCGAGAATAAAAATAATTGTGCGCATAATAAGATTTTTAATATCGGCAATCCATCAGAAAATATTTCCATTCGACAATTGGCAGAAATGCTGCTGGAAATGATTCCGCAACATTATCCAACGTATGCAGAGCAAGCGAAAGCGGTGCAATTAGTGGAAGTGGAAGCGAAGAATTATTATGGCGATGGCTATCAAGATGTGTCACTGCGCGTGCCGTCGATTCGGCAGGCGCAGGAACATTTGGGGTGGGAGCCTAAGATGGACTTATCGATGGGGTTACGGAAGACGCTGGACCGTTATCTGACTTAGCTCTTTGAAAGTATTTTGTGTGGAGCATTTTATTAGTAGTTTGTTCCTTAAAGAAATTGCTTGCACTAGTAAGAGCTTTCAAGAAGCTGCTCTTTCTACCGTGCGTGTAAGATGCTCCGTTTTTACGATGAAGTAAATCAATCGCTATATTATTTTGCTTAAACTCATCAAACAGTTTCTCTGCTTCTTCAGGCGTTTTTGCTTCTTTTAAGAGCGATTTGAAGCGGTCAGCTTCTTCTAATTTGCGCTGACTTGCTATACGATCACGAAATAGCCAGGTAATCATTTTTTGAGTTTTTGTTTTGCGCGGGTACGCTGTTTCAAACTTGGTAATAGTTTCTTCAAGTGCTTTTTTAAAATTTTTATCCGGTATGCCTATCTGCTGCTCTTTAGGAGCCCAGCTTTGGATGATTTGTTCTAATGCTTGATATTTTTCTCTTTGATGAGTATTAGGAAAAAGCTTTAATTGCGATAATCTTACCACCTCATCTTTTGTATAAGCGAGCTCTGCGAGGCAGGCTTCTACTTTTGCTTGGATTTTATTAGTATTTGCCTTTAATTTTTTGACATAAAGGGTTTCTAAATTGGATAGGAGGACATTATGTTTAACTTCAGCAAGTTTTTTTTCAATAAGTGTACTTGAACTTGAAACCATTTTACTTAAATGAAGGGTAGCATCTGCTGCTGCCTTAATTGTTTGTTCTATCTCATTTTCTATTTGAGATTGGTTACTAGCTCTGCTCAAACTCATTATTCACCTTCTTTTATTGTGGTCATCTAGTATTATAACCACCATACCAAGGCAATTCTGACAAAAAGATGACAAAAAGATTACAATTTTGTCATGTTGGAAAGCAGATAACCGGAAAAATCAACCTCACTTCCATCCCTCGCCCCAGCTCACTCACGATTTCCATCCCTCCCTCATGCAAATCCATAATTGATTTGACAATCGCCAGCCCCAATCCCGTATTACCCGACGAAGACGATGAAAACTCCGTCTCAGCACGATAAAACCGATCCGTCAGACACGGTAAATGTTCCTTCGCTACCCCTATCCCCGTATCCCGCACATGAATACACACCCCTTGCTTATCTTCGACAACACTTAACGTAATCATCCCTTTTGACGGCGTATACCGCAACGCATTCGAGATCAAATTATTAAGCGCTCGCTGCAATAAAATGGCATCTGCATACACCATCGCCTCCCCTTCATGAACCATTCGTACTCCTTTTTCATCCGCCGCCACTTCAAAAAAATCACACAAGGTTTCAAATAAAGACGCCACGTTAATCTTCGTCCTTTCAATCCGCGTATTGGGATTTTCCGCTCGAGCCAAAAATAATAAACTATCGATCATGCGCGTTAAGCGGCGATATTCTTCTAAACTTGACTGTATTACTTCTTTATATTCATTCGCAGAACGATCCCGAGAAATAGCAATTTCCGCTTCCCCCATCAGATTATTAATCGGCGTACGTAATTCATGCGCAAGATCCGCAGAAAATTGCGATACGCGATTAAATGAATGTTCAATCCGACATAACATTTGATTGAATGCGCTACCTAAACGGGAAAATTCTCTTGGCCATGAAGAAGGCGAAATACGTGTATGCAGTTGATCAATGGTAATTTGCTCAGCTGCATGCGCGATTTCTTGTAATGAATGCAGGCTTTTTTTCGCTAAAAATGCACCGACCAGGGCGGCAATCATCACACCGCATAGCAGCAAAATCGCTAAATTAGATAAGTAATGAAGTAAGATGTGTTGTGCGTAAGACGTATTCAGAGCCAGTTGAATATAGCGAATATCCTTATCCTGTTTGCCAATATGCGTTTTTGCCGCTATTAAAATATAGATATTACCTGATGGCAATGCGACCTTTTTGTAAGAGCCCGGTAATTGCGAAGTATAGACAGGGGTTGGAAAAAGCTGCGCGTGCAATTCGCTGTTCATGCCAGGTGTTTCCATGACAAGATGTTGGTCGTGATCTA
>SCTP01000073.1 GCA_004322325.1 Gammaproteobacteria bacterium
TGTGTAATAACTCTTGATATAAACGTTCGCGGATTTTACGGCTGGTGACAAATTTTCCTTCTTTACCAGCAAATGGCGAGGTATTGACTTGAAACGTCATGCTCACCGTCGGTTCGTCGACGCTTAATGCAGGCAGTGCTTCCACGCAAGCAGGATCGCATAAGGTATCTGAGATTTTCAATTCTTCAATACCGGTAATGGCAATAATATCGCCCGCATAAGCAATGGGCACTTCACTGCGGTCTAATCCTAAATATTCTAATACTTGCAGAATACGTCCTTGCCGCGTTTTACCTTCACGATCAATGATCGTAACAGGCATGTTTGTCTTTGCCTGACCGCGGGTAATGCGGCCAATACCAATCATGCCGACGTAACTGGAATAATCCAGTGTACTGATTTGCATTTGGAAAGGGCCATCAGGATCCACTTTAGGCGCAGGAACCGCATTCACGATGGTTTCAAATAAAGGGGTCATATCTTGACTGGGATTATTTAAGTCGAGAGCGGCATAACCTTTTAAGGCAGAGGTATAGACAATCGGAAAATCGAGTTGCTCATTTGTCGCGCCTAAATTATCAAATAAATCAAAAACTTGATCAATAGCCCAATCTGGTCGCGCGCCTGGGCGGTCAATTTTGTTGACGACGACAATCGGGTTGAGTCCTCGAGCAAAGGCTTTTTGCGTCACGAAACGGGTTTGTGGCATTGGGCCATCAACGGCATCAATGAGAAGTAATACCGAATCTACCATCGATAAAATACGTTCCACTTCACCGCCAAAATCCGCATGTCCGGGAGTGTCCACGATATTAATGCGGTAATCACGCCATTTAATAGCGGTATTTTTCGCTAAAATAGTAATGCCGCGTTCTCGTTCCAAGTCGTTGCTATCCATAATGCGCTCAGTGGTCTCTTTCTTGGAGACACTAGCGGTTTGTTGTAATAGTTTGTCTACAAGAGTGGTTTTGCCATGGTCGACATGGGCGATAATTGCAATATTACGTAAATTTTCTGCCACGATGGGTCACCTGAGTTATGTCAATATTAAAAGCCCACTATCTTATCCCATTTTATATCGCCAAGACCAGGAAGTTTGAGTGTCATCTGGAGGGGGCTGAAACCATAGACGAGGCCGAGTAAATTGATTTCTAAGCCTTCTTCACGTGCTAGGGTGATACCGAGCAAGCCATAGAAAGATACTTGATAGCCAGTGCCACTCACGGCCGGTGCGAAAAATTGGGAATCTGGTAAATAATCTTTGCCAATCGCAAGGCTGGGCAGTGTTAAACGCATGGCGGGGACATGGCGGGCTAAATAAGCAATAAAGGTATTGCTGTTAGGCCCTGGCCAGTAATCATATTGATTGTTGTAAGGATAATGTGCGGCTGCTTTTTCAATCTGCGGGATGATTTTTTCTGCGGCCTCACCACGAATATCTAATAAAATGAGTGGAGTTTGATTAAACCAATAACGATCAGGGATATCATTGGCAATGGTGACAGGGGGTAGATGATGGAGCAAGCGCCAGCCGATTGATTGATAAACCGTATAGTGTGTTGCTTGTTTGGGTTTAACAGCAATCCATGTATGGACGGCAAATAAGCCGCGCCAATTAAAAGTGCGTGCGGCATAAACTTGAATGACCGCTTCAGGATGAGTGCGAGGATCAGGTGCGATATGGGCACTTTCACGGTTGGCAGTGCGCCAATCAGCATGAAAATCAATTCGCCCGCTTAATAACACCATGAGAGGGCCAGTGAAGGTGAGAAGTAGCAAGATTAGCAGAAAAAGTCTCATATTAATGAGTATATACATTATTCCGTATATAGAAAATGCTGTGCTGCTTCGTATTCTTCAGGGGTATTGATTTCCATGGTTTTTTCTTTCGTTAAACAGACGCGAATGTTGTACCCATGCTCTAAAACGCGTAATTGCTCGAGCAGCTCGGCTTTTTCAAGCGGAGTTTGTGGCAAGGTTTTATAAAGCATTAAGAAGTCGCGTCGGAATGCATATAAGCCCATATGATGATAAACGGGGGCATTTACATCAACACGAAAATAAGGGATGGGTGAGCGCGAAAAGTAAAGGGCATGACTTTGTAAATCTGTAATGACTTTAACGGCGCCCGGTTCATTATATTTATCTTTTTCTAATGGATAAGCCAGTGTTGTCATGTCGGGGGTTTCACCGGCGAGATAAGGAGAAACTAATTGTTCTAGCATCAAGGGTTTGATAAAGGGTTCATCTCCTTGAAGATTGATGACAACGTCTGCGTCAGGATAACGTTCAGCCACCGCAGCCACTCGTTCTGATCCTGTCGGTAATTCGGGATCGGTCATTTCCACTTTCCCATTGATGTGTCGAATGAGATCGGCAATCTCATTGCTATCGGTAGCAACAATCACATCAGAAAGTAAAGGACAGCGCCGTGCATTTTCATAAACCCATTGGATCATCGGCTTGCCTTGAATCGGCAATAATGGTTTGCGCGGTAATCGCGTTGAGTGGATACGGCTTGGAATCACACAGAGAATTTTCATAGCGAGGAATGATATACTATCCCCGAACTGATAAAAAGGAGTTTTATCGATGAAGTTACCTATCTGTTTATTCACCGCGGTATCCCTATTAAGTCTCTCAACGATGTCATCAGCAAACCCTGCTGCTTCTTCTACTCCATCGCCGCTTTTGCCTGGTACGATCGTGGTGGCGGATAAATTAAATCACAATGAGTTTTCCATTGTCCCGACGACAAATGCAGTCGCGCCTAAACAAAAAACTACCCCAGCGAATAATAAACAAGTCGTGCCTTTGTTAGAGGCGGCACTTAATCAGGCATTCCAACATGCACATCAAGTTCATGATAAAAAAGCATTGCCAGTGAAGATGGCATCGAATCAGAAAAAAGTGCGGCATTCTCGTGTGGCAAGTAAGAAGGTGGCGGCTAAAAAGACGGTAGCAGTATTAAAGAAAGCCCATCATCTGAAAGTGAAAAGTGCATCGGTGGTGAAAGCGTAAGGATAAAAAAATTGGGCCTTACATTGCTGTAAGGCCCAATTTTACAAGCGACTGTTAAGCAGCAGCTTTTTTCTTTCTGCCAGCGGAGCGCTTCTTTCTACGGCCTGGACGTTTCTTGGCTGTAGTTGCTTTCTTCACTGTTTTTCTCGCTTTGGTTTTGCGAGTCGTTTTTTTAGCAGTCTTGCGAGGTTTCTTCGCCATCTTGCTAGTCTTACGTTTTGTTGTACCTTTTGCTCTTGCCATGACGTTTTTCCTTTCAATTGTTAACAATGGATAAATTTAACATTAGCATTCAAAAAAGTATAGAACTATTAGGGATATTACTAATTATTGTCAGAGACCATCTGCATCATATGTGTTATTTACTTATTTTACATTATCACCACTAATGAGTATTACGATGTTTCCGCCTCGTTGTTAATTTCATCATAATAACAATACGCATTCCCTGGTTGTCTTTTTGCATAATACATGGCAAGATCCGCGTGCTTTTCTAACTCTTCTATTGTAGTTCCATCGTTTGGATAGATACTAATGCCCACGCTGAAAGTTGGCTTGATAATAATATGGTCGATGCTTAATGGCATCGAAAGATGCGATAAAACCGTCTCTGTAATTTTATTAATATGGTTTTTATCCTTAATTTCATTGAGACAAATGATGAATTCATCGCCTGCTAAACGGGCAACAAGATCGTTTTTTCGCAGCGAATGTTTTAATCGCTGGCCAGTGTGTTTTAAAAAGGCATCACCTATCATGTGACCATAGGTATCATTAATACTTTTTAACCGATCGGCATCTAAGAATAACATGGCTAGGTGAGTACCATTTAAACTGGCTTGGGTAATCATTTGCTGTAAGGTCTCGATGAAGAATAATCGGTTGGGTAGGCGGGTAAGTGCATCGTAATAGGCCATTTGCCGGAGAACTTTTTCATCTTCACGTAATTGACTCTCAATCTGCTTTTGATGGGACATCTCAGTGTAGAGGTTTTTATTTAATTGAGATAAGCGCTCTAATTCTTCCGTGCGTTGTACGATACGATACTTGAGTTGTTCTTGGGTTAATTCGATGATTTCCATGAGCGAGTTAATGGCAGCGACCATGGTTTCAATCTCATCTTTACCTGCCATTCTGATGCGATGAGAAAATTGACTCTTTGAGCTAATGTCAGTGACTTGGTGGCTGACATTGATGATGCGGTCTAACACAAAGATTTTTAGCAAGAACCAAATCATGATCAAAAAGAAGATACCCATGCTAATGACAATGGCGAGGTAATGATCAATGGTGGATAAGCCTTCTTGATATAAAGTGCGTGGCATAGTAATGCGTAACATGCCAATCGGTTTTTTATTGACATCGCAAATGAACGTATACCCATAGAGGTAATCTTGATTAGCGGCTGCAATGTAATAGTCTGACCCTTTTTTTAAAGCGGCATAGGCAGTGGTTAACGTGGCATCAGGGCGATTTAGCGGTAAAGGAAAGAGAGAGACTTTCATATTCACAATATCAGAGAGTTGTTCTAGCTGTTCTCCAGTGAAAAAATAACCCATGACAAGGGTGCCGTGTATCGGGCCCGTACCTTGACTGGTGATAATCGGCATGGAACTTAAAACAAGATAGTTGTGAGCTATTTTTAACAATCCAACTTTGTTTGCTTTAACGTCTGTATAAGTAATGAATGATTTATTGATTTCTAAATAATTAATTAAATCACGAGGGATAGGGATAAATTTTTTGGCGCTTAAGTCATAACTTAAACCATAGAATAATTTGCCGGCGGGAGTAAAAAAGAATATTAAGTTAATTTTTGCATTTTCAAAGAAAGTAAAGGCTAAATTAGACTTAATAAAGGCTTGATTTTTATTGGTCATGAAATAATAAGCATCATTCCATTGTGACCAATCGAAGTTGACGAGATTTAATGCAGAGATCATGCTGGTAAGCGTCTTGCTGGTTTGTTTGAGATTATTAATCCCTTCTTCTTGCTCGAGGCGGGCATAATTGTGAGTGAGAGTATATTTTGAATAAACGAATACGACCAACGAGATGGCTGTCCACATACTAGCCAAAATGATTAACACTTTGAGCCGTAATTTCATTGTTAGATCCCTTAGTTTCTATCATAACATACTTATTTTCTGGGGTTGTTGCTGGTAAACTAGGTGCCATTCTTTTTAATAATGATGGAATCCCTATGATTATACAGCCAAAAATTCGTGGATTTATTTGTGCTACGGCTCATCCTGTGGGATGCAGAAAAGCGGTAGAAGAGCAAATTAACTATGTTAAAGCAAAAGGCAAATTCAATGGTCCTCAACGCGTCTTAATTATCGGTGCTTCAACGGGATATGGTTTAGCAAGTCGTATTGCCTTGACGTTTGGTGCAGGTGCAAAGACGATTGGCATCGCTTATGAAAGAGAAGCTGATGATAAGCGGACGGCCTCGCCAGGCTGGTATAACACGGAGGCGTTTACAGAGTTTGCTCATCGTGATGGTTATTATGCAAAAAATCTGATGGGTGACGCATTTTCTCAAGAAATGAAAGAACAAGCAGCCGCATTAATACGCCAAGATTGGCAACAAGTCGATTTAATTATTTATAGCCTTGCTTCGCCGCGGCGAGTTCACCCCATCACCGGGCAAGTGCATTCGTCTACCTTAAAGCCAATTGATAAAGCTTTTACAGGTAAAACAGTGGATGTTTTTCGTGGTGAAGTGAAAGAGATCACTTTGGAGCCGGCGACAGAAGAAGAAATTGCCAATACGGTGGCGGTCATGGGTGGAGAGGATTGGGCCATGTGGTTGGATTTTCTCGCCAAGGAAAATTTATTGGCGGAAGGTATAAAAACAGTGGCTTATTCTTATGTGGGTCCGACGCTCACCCATGCTATTTATAAAGAGGGCACGATTGGTAAAGCGAAAGAACATTTGAAAATGACGTCTGATCAATTAGACCAACAACTCAAAGCGTACAAAGGTGAAGCCATTGTGGCGGTGAATAAGGCCGTGGTGACACAAGCGAGTGCCGCTATTCCAGTGGTACCGCTTTATTTTGCTATCTTGTTTAAGATCATGAAAGAAAAAGGGTTACATGAAGGTTGCATTGAGCAAATGGTTCGTTTATTTAAAGAAAATTTATATGCAACTCATCCGCCTGCACGCGATAAAGAAGGCTATGTGCGCGTTGATGATTGGGAAATGCGTGATGAGATACAACAGCGTGTGGTTGAGTTGTGGCCGCAAATTACTACAGACAATTTATTACAATTAACCGATATCCAAGGATACCGCGACGATTTTTATCGATTGTTTGGTTTTAATTTTGCAGGGATTGATTATGAGGCGGATGTTAATCCTTAAAGAATAGGCGTTAGGGAACGCAGATTTTCGATCGCATCATAATAGCGATACGTATTGCCTTCTTGTTTTTTGGCATAGTACATGGCGAGGTCTGCATCGTTGATAAGTTCTTCTGCGGTGCGGGCATCATCAGGATAAAGGCTAACGCCAATGCTATAGTGTGGCTCCAAGGTAATATCCTCTATCTGAATAGGATAAGAGAGGCTCTGAAAAATGGTTGCTATTCTTATTTCAAGGGCTTTTCTATCAGACACATTCGTCAGACATAAGATAAATTCATCGCCAGATAGCCGTGAAATAATATCTCTATCTTGTACCGCCTCTTTTAAGCGTAATGCGACTTGCTTAAGAAATTTATCGCCAATATCTCGACCATACGTATCATTAATTTTTTTAAACTTATCGACATCCACAAATAATACAGCGAGTTTTTGTTGATGTCGTTCTGCATTGCTTAATTCTTGTTGTAATAACTCGTTAAAAAAAGTACGATTCGGCAATTCAGTGAGGGCATCATAATAGGCAATTTGCCGGAGTAATTTTTCATCTTCTCTTAGCTTTTCTTCGATTGATTTTTGTTTACCCATTTCTTGGAATAAGTTTCGATTTAATTGCGACAATCGCTCTAAATCTTTGGTGCGGCGCGAAATACGATATTTTAATTGCTCTTGAGACAATTCGATGACTTCTAGCATCGAATTAATCGTCGTAATCATTTTAGTTAATTCATCATGCCCAGAGGTGATTAGCCGTTTATGGAAATCACTTTGAGAATTAATAGCAATCACTTGCTGAATGGCATGCGTGATGCGATTGAGTACAAGTGCTTTTAACAGGAACATCATCGTGATTAAGATGATGACACCCAATACAATGACGATAGCTAAAAAATGATAAATAGTAATCACGCCGGCATTATATACTTCTTGAGGTATTTCTATTTTTAATAAACCAACTGCCTCATTATTAATATCTTTCAATAAAATAAATCCGTAAGAAGTAGTTGTATTTTTAGAAGTAACATACGAGCTACTGCCAGAAGTTAATTTTTGATAAGCCGTCTCGAGTAGTGAATCAGAACGGGTAAGCGGTAGCGGGAAAAAATTTATTTTCATCTCGACCGTTTCAGCAATGGTTTTAAAAAACTCATCTGTTAAGAAATAACCCATTAAAAGCGAGCCATGAATCGGACCTTTTCCATCACTCGTGAGAATGGGTAGCGAGCTCATGACCACGCTCCCTTGCTGAATTTTTAAAATGCCAACACGAGGCGAGTTCGCCGTTTGGTGAACGACAAATGAGGGATGGGTTTCTAAATAGGTGGTTAAATCAGGTGGAATAGGTATAAATTCTTTTTTATTTAAGTCGAATGCTCTGCCAGCGAAAAATTTGCCATTTGTAGCAAACAGGAGAAAGAAATTAATATGAGAACTGGTGAAAGTACCAGGGACGAAATTACTGGCGATAAAATTATTATTTGCGCCTCCTATAAAATCATAAGAATCATCCCATTCGGACCAAGAATTCGTATAGAGTTGTAAGGCAGCGAGTTTATTGTCGATCGCTTTTTGAACGCGATGCATGTCTTTTAAAGCGAGTTGTTGTTCTATTTTTTTATAATCAGATTCGAGTGTTACTTTTGAATCAATATAAATCACTACACAGATGACAACCCATAAGCTAGTAAGAATAAGGAGAACTTTTGATTGTAAGTTCATGTAAACATACCCCTAAGAGAGCAAGCTCTTTCTTCCATCATAACAGAAAGGGAGGTGCTTAAGATGAGTGGATCCTATCCCTTAATTGTGTTTAGAATGGAGCGAATAGCTTGTTCAATATTAACTGGAAACAAATAATACAGATAGGAATAATCATGTTAAAAAAAATACTCATCATTGGGCTGATTTTTTTCGGCACTGTTTCTCGGGCTTTAGCAGGCTTTTATATGGGGCCGTTGGTGGCGTATGAAAGTATTAAATCGCATAGTGTTAGCTACTTAGATATTAACCCGCGATTATCATTAGGCTATGGTGATGTGATACGTGATTCTGCTTATTTGGCAGGCGAGATCTTCCTTGGACCGAAATCATTTACTGTCAAAAATGGAGCCAACGACGATGGGAGTTTAACGACGAGTTATAGTTATGGCTTCAGCCTTCTTCCTGGCTTTTGCTTGGATGAAGTGATATTAGCCTATGCGCGTTTAGGGATCATTGCCACCCATTTTGACAATAGCAATGTGGATTTGACGCGTCGCGGTTATCAAGCAGGGGCGGGCTTGCAAGGAGATTTGTCTGCCTCTTGGAGTATACGCGGCGAATATACGCATACTTCTTATGTCGAAGTGGATGGTCTCGGTAAACCCAGGGCAGATCAATATGCTGTTGGTTTGGTTTACCATTTGAGTTAGCGAGCATGAGCAGGGAGATAGCATGCGAACAAGGATGGTTCGAAGTGCGATAGTGTTAATCATCAGCCTAGCATTTTTACCTGGATGCGCGGATGTGGCAACGAATATGGCGATGACAGGGGCGCAAGCGGTTTATAATCAGCGTAGTTTGCAAAAAAGATGGAGTGATCAATACATCAGCATGCGGGTATTTAAAGCATTAGATGTCGATGATACGCGTTTTAAAGATGCGAATATTTCCATTGCGACGTTTAATAATGAAGTATTGCTGGCAGGGCAAGTGCCTAAATCGTGGCAGCGTCAAGAAGCGGAACAAAGGGTGAAGGACATACCGAATGTAAAGCGCGTTTATAATTTAATTGCCGTGACACCGCCTTCTTCTGCTTTAACGCGTATTAGTGATGCGTGGATTACGGCCAAAGTGAAAGCGAAATTGATGACTTCCAGTGATGTGGATGCAACCCAAGTCAAAGTGGTGACAGAGGATGGTACGGTATATCTCATGGGGATTTTATTGCCCAGCGAAGCGCAAGCGGCCGTGGATATGGCGCGTACGACAGAGGGAGTAGAAAAAGTGGTGAAGGTGTTTTCGTATTTAAGAATCAGTAGAAGTTAAATGCGAATTACATTGCACCATCGTTTCCAAATGCCTCACAGAATTTACTTTTAGTCATGCAATCGTTATAACGATACCCCGGGTCGGTACAAGAGCAAGGGCTTTCGTAGGCGCTATTACAGTAAGAAGAATCATCGCTGCAACCTTCTTTATAGTAGCCGCAACCGCCGCATTCGGCGAAAACAGTGGGGCTTAAGAGAAGGGTTAGACATCCAATAAAAACAGCCGCTTGCATTTTCATGTGGCAGTCCTCCTGACATGTCATAAGCCTATTATACCATCGATCAAAGTGTTTTTTTTGTTCATATTATGGGTTGGGTATTGTAGTATTACTACTTTTACAGGAAGTTCAAAATGAGCCATTTTCAAGTGTATGGCATTGGTAATGCCTTGGTAGATATCGATTTTGAAGTGAGTGTGAAGACGTTGGAGCGCTTAAATATTGATAAAGGCGTGATGACGTTAATTGATGAGGCAACGCATCATCGATTATTAGAGGAATTAGATGGGGTTAAGCATTTAAAAGCATGCGGTGGTTCAGCCGCTAATACGGTTTTTACTATGCAGCAGTTGGGGGCAAAAACTTTTTATTCTTGTCGGGTGGGGAATGATGAAGCGGGTAAGTTTTTCTATCAAAATTTGATTGCGCATGGCATTCATACTAATTTACACGATAGTCTTCGCGAAGGGATCACCGGGAAATGTATTGTGTTGGTGACGCCGGATGCAGATCGTACCATGAATACTTTTTTAGGTATTACTTCTGAGTTTTCAACAGCAGATTTGTCTGAAGCAGCATTAAAGAGTTCGGATTATTTATATATAGAAGGCTATTTGGCAGCATCGCCATCGGGTTGCGAAGCGGCGATCGTGGCGCGCCAATTGGCGGATCAGTATCACATTAAAACAGCGTTGAGTCTTTCTGATCCTAATATGGTGACTTACTTTAAAGACAACTTACAGGCAATGATCAGTCATAAAGTGGATGTCTTGTTTTGTAATGCGCAGGAAGCTTTTCTCTTTACGGGGACGAATCATTTATCTCAAGCGAAAGAAGCATTGAAGCAATATGCACGCACTTTTATTATCACGCTGGGGGGTGAGGGGGCGTTGGTTTATAACGGTCATGAATTTTTGCATGTGCCAGCTTATAAAGTGCCGGTGGTTGATACGGTAGGAGCGGGTGATGTATTTGCGGGTGCGTTTTTGTATGGTATTACCCACGGCCATGGTTATTTTGCGGCGGCTAATATTGCAAGTTTTGCTGCATCAAAAGTGGTGGCTAAATTTGGGCCGCGATTGAGTCAAGAAGAAATGGAAGAGGTTCGTCAAGTGATTGACGTGCTGACCGAGCAGTCAGCTTATGCTTAATCATCATCAAGCGAGGCTGTTTTGTGCAGCCTCGTTGGTGAAGGTGTATTTTAGCTGACGGTGCAATGTAAATTTTCAACGTAGGTTTGCTGATCAGATTTATTGACTAACTTGCCATAAATCGTAATCGTCTGATTCGTATTCACGGTGACGTTGCAAGAAGCGGGTAAGCCTTGCGGGTAAATACGATAGCTATTGAGGTTGGCGACAAATATTTTATCCATATCAAAAGAATGGAAGATAGGATAGACTTTGGCTTTCTTTTCAGCTGCAAGAATGCTCAAGCATCCCACATCAGGTAGGCAAAGAAAATAACGGTTATCAGCTAATGCGCCGGAAATTTTAATGTTGACGTTAGCGGCATCCGTGTCAGCGGCAGATACGAGTGGCATATAACTGGCGGTGGCTAAAGCTAGAATAGCTAAAGACTTCTTCATTTCATTATCCTCGTTTTGTGGGTCGAAAATTTAATAGTTATGTGCAAAATCTTATCAGGAGATGATTAAGGGATTCTTATGAGAAGGGCTAAAAAAGAAATAAAAAAGATGATTAGTTACAAATAGTTATCAGGCAACTTCAGAAGGGCTTAAGAAAAGAAAAAGGAGATAAGCAGAACTCATCTCCTTTTTTATAGGTTTGACGATTAACCGAAGTGGTAAATAACACCCAAGGTGTAGAGGTTATCAGATGGGTTGTACTTCGTGTCAAAGTTGGTCGTGAAGCTGTTATACCAAGTATGAGCAAATTCACCACGGACGCTCCAGTTTTGATACACGAGTGTTTCCATACCAACGCCGAAGTTAAAGCCGTTGCTGGTGTTGGAATCGCTGGTGGAGTCACTGCCGGTGGATCTGCTGGTATTTTCTACTGCTTTTAGATGTGCCCAATTCCAACCTAAGCGGATATAGCCTAAGGTGGCATCGTTCACTCTAAGACCTGGCAAGAAGGCTAAGCCATAGCTTGCATTCGTTTCAAATTTAGATTGATACGAAGCGGCAGGCGTAGCAGTTTGAGCACTCCAAGTGGAGTTTGAATTTTCGTAGTTAGCGAAAATTTCACCACCCAGGTAGAAGAGGTCAGTTAAATATTGACCATAACCCAAGAAGAGTCCGCCTAACCAAGCATTTTCAGCAATCTGAGGATTAGCTGTGAATGCCGTGATGTTACTGGTGCCTGGTGTATTCACATTTTCCCGAACTTTCCAAGAATCGTATCCCACTTGACCGCCGAGGTAGAAGCCATCCATCAGCATCTTCGGTGGTGGGCATGGAACAGCGATTTCGTCTTTGTAGCTTTCACCTTTGTAGTTTTTTGCCTTAGCAAACGCTACGCCGGTGCTTGATGCTAAGATCAATGAAGCGGCTAAACATTTCATAGTAAATGATGAGAGTTTCATGCATGTCTCCTTAGTAAATCAGTTACAACATTCCTTTGATTAGATTTCATCACGGATCATATCAAAGAGTATACAAACACATACCTTACCTAATTTTTTTTCAGATGACAACAGGTTAAAACATTAAAAAGCTTAGGGTTATACCTCATCGCTGGGTCTTGCCATCGCAAAATTCACGTTATGTTTCCATGGCGAACCAATTTTCCAGGCATAAGCAGACGGTTGATAGGTGTTGGGATCAACTTTTAGTAATAAAGTTCCAATCCCAATGCCAGAAGTACGCCGTTGTCGTGTATCTTCACTGTGCCCAGCCGCCGCCGAATCAGCAACGCGAACAAAGAAGGCATTGTCATCGGCGTCTTGCGTTGGTTTATCCATCACAATCATGACATGACCACCTGCTTCCCCACCATGCGTGTTTTTATAGCGGAAGACGAGGATATCCCCTGGCTTGAGTTCTTCTACCGCATCGACTTTGTTCCAATGATAACGGGATTTCTCCGATAAACTGGTAAAAAACTCATAATAATCTTGGGAAGTGGGTCGCTCTGAACCACTGGAATCGACAAGCGTGGAGTAAGCATGAGGATAAATAGCTTGTAAGATATTGTCCACGTAACGGGAGCAATCGACAATATAAATGCCATGAGAAGTATCAAAGCGTGAGCCACCTAGTTTATAGGCACTATAACGCAGCGTATTGACTGTTTTATGCACAAAATTAATTAAACGTTGCTCCATGGAGGCCATGAAACCTGGTGGCGGGTCGTCGGCTACAGGTGGGTTGGGATTAATTTGCGCATGATATTGCTTAGCAGCATGAAGCGCGATGCGATGCGACTTCGAGCGGGATTTCTTTTTACTTTTTTTGACCGAATGATTAGCCGTACGAGTAGACTGCTTTGCGCTGGAGCGGGTCGTGGTGGTTTTCTTTTTTACTTCTGCATTTTTAAATGAATATTTAGCAGCACCACTGACAGCAGGCTGCGGGGTAGCCGCAAAACAAAGATGGGTGCAACAGAGCAGAGCGGCGATAATCACGAGATGAACAGCCCGCATACCGTTTTCCTATTAATCGTTAAAGTCGCTTAAGATTCTATCTGATTATGAGAGCTTGTCTACCCGCGATGTTTGTATTGTTTAATCTTTTTACAGTAAAATGGAAAAATCTTGACGAGGTAAACGCATGCGACAATTGACGAATCAAGCACTGTTCATTTTTTTTCTAGCGCTATTTATTTTGCTAGTTCATTTATTGGCTTCCATTTTAACTCCTTTTTTATTAGGCGCTTTATTGGCTTATTTAGCGGATCCATTAGTGAAACGATTAGATCGATGGGGAGTGCCACATACAGGCAGTGTGATTTCTATTTTTGTGGCGTTATTTATGCTGTTTTTATTGTTAATTTTCTTATTATTTCCCTTAATCCAACAACAGATAAATACATTGATTGATGTGATTCCTCAAGCAGTGACGTGGTTGCAAGAAACAGCGTTGCCATGGATTAAGGAATACGTGAATGTCGAGACATTGAAAGCGACTTTATCTGCTTCGATCTCTAAAACAGGGTTAATTTATCACGCGGTGATTACCTCTGGTTATACGATGGTGGAATGGTTGGTCAATCTTGTGCTGACGCCGGTTGTGATGTTTTATTTATTGCGTGATTGGGATCAAGTACTGCAAGGGATCAACAGCTTACTGCCGCGTTCGATTGAGCCGACGGTGGTGAAATTGGCGAAAGAGTGTGATGCGGTATTAGGCGAGTTTTTTCGTGGACAATTATTAGTCATGTTGGCGATGTGCGTTATATATAGTCTGGGTTTAACGATGGTGGGTTTGCAGATTGGGGTGGTGTTAGGGGTGATTGGAGGATTATTGAGCATTGTTCCTTATCTTGGTTCTATTTTCATCGTTGTTTCTGCTTCTATTACGGCCTTGGTTCAATATGGGACATGGCAATCTTTATTATGGGTGTGGGGTGTGTATCTGATTGGCCAAGGGATAGAAGGTTATGTGTTGACGCCTTATCTGGTGGGTGAGCGCATTGGGTTGCATCCGGTGGCGGTGATTTTTGCCATTATGGCAGGGGGTGCGTTATTTGGCTTTTTCGGTGTGTTGATTGCTTTGCCAACGGCGGCGGTGATTATGGTGTTGGTGAGGTTTGCGAATCAACGTTATCAGTTAAGTCGGTTTTATAAGGGGTAGTGCTTTTCTTAATACATCGCTTTTAGGGACATCTCAAAGTCGAAGCATTAAGCCGACGCTCACCCTCAAGGTGTTTATTTAACATAAAGGAACCAAATTTTCTTTTGCTAAACTCAACCTGTGAACTATTTAGTACATCCTTAGCAATACCTAATAAATCACAAATATTTTTAAGCTTATCATGATCCATTATCATTTTTGTTTCTTTAGGTTGATTGAGTAAATAGCTAGGAGACATAATTGTATCGGTATTCTTTTTCAGTGTTTGAATGAATTTTTCTAAAGACCAAGACTCAAATTTGGAATTGTAACTATCTAATACGCATGCAAATTGGTTTATTTCACTGAGAGCAGCATCAGTATTTGTGGTTTCCTTTCTACCAGTAGGGTTACCAGTCGATAAAGTTTCAATAGCTTTTATCGCTTTCTGATAAAAATATTCTATTGGTTGATTGGAAAGAGCTAAATGACTCTTTATAGCTGAATCTAGGGGTAGCATGTTAAAGTAATGTGAACCAATTAATGTAATTTTATAATTCTCTAATGCACTATTGAGGGTTTCCTGAAAGGCATTTAATGATGCAGATATTTCTTTAAGCTTCTGTCCAATAGTAATTATTTTTGATCCACTCTTGTCAAATGTTATTTGTGTAGATAAAAGAGAATTTATTTTTATTGTAAGTTGATTAACATATTTTTCCAAATTATAGCTCTTCAGAATAACGCTGTACTCTTCTAATCCATTAATAAAATTTAATAGCAACTTCACATAAATATTTTCATTTTCAATCGCATGTTCAGCTTCTACTTCAAGTGAGTCTGATAGTAGCTTACAAGCTATCTCTGCCCTTTGATAAAGTTCTTGTATTAACCTATTCCTAGGTTCCATTTCATTCTTGATAGCTGTATCAATCATCGCAACATAAGATTCATTTGGGCTAATCGTTTTTGGCTGAAATAATCTTGCATAGGAAGTGATCATTTGTTTATCCGGTATTGTCTAATAAATCCAG
>SCTP01000006.1 GCA_004322325.1 Gammaproteobacteria bacterium
TGATTACACCTGTCCCACCAATGGACGCCGCTTGCTTCTTTAATTCTTTGGCAATACAAGTTTGTGAGCATGGAACAGCAATCACATTATGATGATCTGCACTAACCTGACCTATAATTTTGGCGTGCTTAGGTATATTTTGATTACCATAATAAATTTTTACTTTATTTGGATTAGTTGGTTCTAATTGCACATCAGATGTTGATACGGCAGAGCCATTATCAATGGCAGCCTGCATATCAGCGCAACCTGCTAATAAAAGTGTACTGGAAATAATGGCACAACTAGCTATTAATTTTAGTTTCACGTGGTTCTCCATATTAAATTGCATGATCTAAGAGTTCATCCTTTGGATCAGACGGGTTGTTTTTAAAATACTCACTCATTTGTATGTTCATTACTTGTTTATTATTTTCAATAATTTGTTGAACATCCGGCAAAATGGAAGGAACAACGATCGCCCCCATCATGCGCTGTTTGAATAGTTTTTGTTTATACCAAGCGATTTTATTTACATACATGCCTGAATATCCTTGCATAATAACGAGTGCTTTTGTTTCTTTCATCCAGCGAATTTCTTGTGCGAGCATTAATGGACGTGCGACATATTGAACGGATTGTGTTTGACTACCGTGATGTCCTATTCCATGACTGATGTTTTGTGAACTTTGTTTAATCGCCATCGTAGTCATTCCCAGCATCGATTCAATTAACTTACACGTTTCATCGTCATTTTGAGTAAAAGCAATGCGGACTTTGGCATTAATAAATACTTTTGCGCCATCTCGGCCATAAATATCATAAAGTTGCGAAAGTTCTTGAATAATGATCATCATGCGTAATCTATACTCACGATAAAGGCCAATGTTTTTATGAAAGGACTCCATTCGCCTTAAGGCTGAAAATTCATCCATTAAAAACAAGACACCATACGGCTCATCTTTTTGTGGAATTTTTCTAGTGAGCACGTCCGCGACTTGTTGGTAAAATACCGTCAAAAGGGGTGATAATCTCACTAAATTATCATTCGTAACCCCCACATAAATAGTCATTTTTTCACGTCGCAAACGGCGAATATCAAAATCACTGCGAGACGTTGCCGCTACAATCATAGGATTATCAAATAACTCAAAGCGAGATGAAAAAGTAAAAGTGACCGATGAACGGGTTTTTTCACTTATCTCGGCCAATTTCATAAAATTTTCTCGACAAACTGGATCGAGATCCTCTCTCGTTTCGATGGCATTTCTCATAAATCCTAAAAAATTAGGCTGCGATTTGAATAGTTTCACCACAGATGAAAGTGTTTTAGGAATTCCATCTGTATCTAAAACATACAGCGTCAATGCCACAAATAACATGCGTGCTTGTGGCTCCCAAACCGATTCACCTCGTGGATCATCTGGAATAAAGATCGACGCAATTTTTTGAATCTCGTCAATACGGGTATAGCGATTATCGCCAATGATATCTAGCGGGTTATAGCAATGTGTTATGCCATCTGGCGCCCCTAAGCTCCAAAGATAGACGTGATGACCAAGAGATTCTCGATATCGGGAAGTGAGCTGAAATAGCTGTAGTTTAATATCACTCACCACGCAGGACTCTTGCCAGTCCAAAAGATTAGGTACCGTGATGCCCGTACTTTTTCCTGTGCCAGTAGGAGCAAACACCGTCACATGCTCATAACCATCTAAACGCAACGTTTTAGAATATGCCTTACCGAGAATAAC
>SCTP01000074.1 GCA_004322325.1 Gammaproteobacteria bacterium
GACGAGTCAATACAAAGACTTTTGCAGCAAGTTTTTTACGTGTATCGAATGTTAAGCCGTGATGGTTTTGTATCTCCTCAATAATCATTGAATAATCGGCTGGAGCAACGACAGCCCCGACCCACGCAAAGTTCTTGGCAGCCGCTCTCACCATCGTTGGACCACCGATGTCGATATATTCGACAGCCTGTTCCTTGTCGAAGGGATAAAAATTAACCACCACTAAATCGATCCATGGAATTTGATGTTGCGCCGCTTCGTCAGCATGTTTATCTCGAAGGCCTAAGATACCACCATGGATTTTGGGGTGGAGAGTCTTGACGCGGCCATCTAGCATTTCTTGCAGACCAGTGATGGATTCTACTGGCTGATGAGGGATCCCAGCCTCGCGTAAAAGTTGGCTAGTACCGCCAGTTGAAATCAGTTCCACGCCACAGGTGATTAATTGAGAGGCAAATTCGACAATACCGGTTTTATCAGATACAGAAAGCAAGGCTCGTTTAATAGGAATGATTTTCATTTGCATTTATGCTGCTCGGTCAAGAAAGTCTGCGCTATTATAGCGATTTGTCTGGGTTTGGGAACTAGGTGTTTGAGTTGAGGCGTCGGCTTTTCTTTGGGCTAAGTGGTGGCACATCAACTACATTTGTTTGGGGTGGTTTTGGCTGAGGGAGAGAGAAAACACCAGAAAGTAAGATGAGTCCTTCGGCAACTGACTTTTTGGCATTCGACATCTCTTTAATTTGTTCAGCGATAGTTGCGTCAACATGCCCTTTGTTATGTTCTGCTTGGAATATAAACATCCCAGCACGCGCACGGTAAGCTTGTTCTAACAATTTGTCTTGTTTAGAATCGTTTTCTTTTTCAAGCTTCTGGATTTCTGCTGTGACTTCTCCAATATATTTTTCAAGCACAAGACTCTCTTTCATTGCTGTTCCTTTTTAAGGATAGCGGCGACTAATGCGCCACCTTCCAATTGTTGTACGCGCTGTTTTAAGATTTCAGGCGTATCTCCCGTTAAAACCGAACATTTCTGTTGCACCAGAATAGGCCCGGCATCGACTTCTTCCGTTACCTCATGCACCGTGCACCCTGTCTCACTCACCCCCGCTTCCAACACGGCTCGATGCACCTCTAAATCCATTTTCCCCGCAAAAGCAGGCAATAAAGAAGGATGGACGTTAATAATTTTACGCTCCCAAGCATGCACAAACTCCACGGATAAAATTCGCATATAGCCAATCAACACGACCAAATCCACTTCATGCTGTTGCAATAAAGCTGTCACGGCTTGATCGTACACTTCCCGTGTTAAGTCTTTAGGGCTGATAAACTGCGTCGTCAGCCCATACGCTTGTGCACGTTGAAGAATACCTGCATCGGGTTTATTGCTGATCACAATACGGATAGCCGCTGCTAATTTATTTTGCTGTATCGCTTCGACAATCGCACCAAGATTGGTACCGCGCGTGGAGCCTAATATACCTAAACGGATCATACTTTCTCTTCTCGAAGCCGGCGCATATCATCAATGCGTCGTTGAATGAGTCGATCGGTACCGATATCTTCACGGTGAAACAACGGCCCAGCGATCCCACGCACTTCAATTTCCGCAATTTCTTCCGCGGTTGAGATGGAATCCGCGACACCGACATACGCTGCTGTACGGGAACCGGTAGCATGAATTTTCCCATTCGCTGCATTGACAGACGCCAAATAAAGGCGAGATTTATTCTTCACTGCCGAAATATCAATGATAGTATCTGTCATCGGTTCATCCGGGTAACCTTCCGGAACAGCATACTTGCAAACCGTAGCTTGGTGAGCAAATTGCACCAAATCCGAGGTTAAACTACCCGTGACCATGGCTTGGCAAATGGCGACAAAATCCGAAGTAAGAATAGTTAAAACGTTTAATGCTTCTGGATCACCAAAACGCGCGTTGAATTCAATGACATACACACCGTGCCGTGTCGCAATAAAACTGCCATACAAAATGCCGATGTATTTCTCATTTAATTCTGATAATAAAGCTCGCAACACAGCTTCATTGATTTGCCACGCATGCGAGACATCTTCTTTGGTTAAAAATGGCAAACTATGATCCGCATCAGAATAACTGCCCATCCCCCCCGTGTTAGGGCCTTTATCATCGACGAAAGCGCGTTTATGATCTTGCACAATCGGCATGGGCACAGCGTGTTTACCATCACTAAAACACATAAAAGAAAATTCTTGGCCAATTAATTTTTCTTCAATGACCACATCCTGACCCTGACTCAGAATTTCTTTGCAGTAAACAATGGCATCCGCAAAAGAATGGAGATGATCCCCCGCTACCTTCACCCCTTTACCACTCATCAAGCCATTCGCTTTAACGACATAATTCCCTTCCCCTAATTCAGCGAGAAAAGCTTCTACGCCCGTTAAATCGTGAAAACGACGATAACGCGGCAAGCCTGGAATACCGTATTTTTGCATTAAATCACGTGCAAAAGACTTGCTGGTTTCAATCTGTGCTAACACACGTTTGGGGCCAACGGTAGGAATAGAGGCTTGCCATAACGCATCGGCTAATCCTTTTTCTAACGGGGCTTCAGGGCCAATAATAGCAATATCAATTTGCCATTCTTTCGCTAACTGCGTAATCGTTTCAACATCGGTAATATCACCTGACCAATAGTGATACGTCATTTGCGAGATGCCGGGGTTAAGCGACGTCCCACAGCAAAAAATATGGGGCTGTTGTGGCGAGCGATGTAATGCCACGGCGATAGCATGTTCGCGAGCACCTGATCCAACGATGAGTATATTCATTAGCTTCTATCCTCTTGACGCTGTTTCTCCCACCTTAACATCTTATCTTCCGTGATACCACCGCAAGCATATTCGCCATTCATACACGCCATGCAGGGGCGCTCAATCTGATGTTGACCGCGACGCGTCACGGCTTCCACCAAATCTTCTTGTGTTTGATACAGCAAGCGATCGACGCCTAAATAATGGCGGATTTGATCTTCTGTGTGAGTGGCTGCAATTAATTCCTGACGCGAAGGAATATCAATTCCATAAAAACAAGGATGTTTGATCGGCGGGCAAGCCGAGGCGAGTGAAATTTCACGCGCACCGGATTCGCGAATCATCTTGATAATTTCACGCGAGGTTGTCCCGCGCACAATACTGTCATCGACGATTAATACTTTCTTATTCTCAATCTCTGTTCGTTGTGGGGTTAATTTATAGCGGACGCTACGCAAACGTGCTTTTTGATTCGGCATGATAAACGTACGGCCAATAAAAGGATTTTTATATAAGCCTTCGGAGTAACGAACGCCCAACTCATGCGCGAAAGAAAGCGCGGCGGTATTCGCGGTGAAAGGTGCAGGGATGACGATATCGGGCAATTCGTCAGGAAACTTTTGCTTCCATTGACGCGCAAGATTTTGTCCCATACGCAAGCGGGAGCGGTATACACTGACGCCATCTAAAGTTGAATCAGGACGAGAAAAATAGACATATTCAAACACGCAGGGGCGGAAAGATTTTGCCTCGACGATGCGGCGGAATAATTGACCGGTTTTGTTGACATAAACCACTTCACCAGGTTGCAAATCACCTTTTGGTTCGAAACCCAAGGCATAAAAAGGCGTGGTTTCGGAAGCGAAAATATAATCGATGCGACCATTTTCTCGTTTACGCTCACCCCAGACGAGCGGGCGAATCCCGTGTGGATCGCGAAATGCGATCAGACCTTTACCGATCACCATTCCGACGACAGAATAAGAACCTTCCACGCGATCATAAACATGTTTAACCGCTTGGCAAAGTTGGGAAAAGAATTGCTCGTCATCATTATCCGCATAAGAACCCGTGGCGAGATGATCAGCTAGCATCAGCAACATGGCTTCGGAATCTAATGATGAATTCAAATGGCGATGTTGTTTTAAGCGGATGTCATCGGCTAATTGCTGGTAGTTAACTAAATTTCCGTTATGCGCTAAAGCGATGCCTCGTGGACTGCCGATCCAGAGGGGTTGAATATCTGCTTCACTATAACCGCCTGCGGTAGGATAACGGGTGTGGGCGATACCGAAATTGCCTTTGAGAATTTGCAAATCTTTTGCTGTAAAAATTTCGCGTACTAAGCCCAGACCGTGTTTAGGATAAAATCGTTCATCGCAGGTTAAAATGCCGGCGGCATCTTGACCGCGATGTTGTAGATTAATCAGGCTATCATACAATTCAGCTGCCACTGGCTCATGGCTATATATACCTACTATCCCGCACATTAGACGACATACCCCGCTACATTACGCATAATACGCTGCTCCACAGGCCCTGGTGCTGAGGGGAAGGCAAATTTTTGGCCGGTGATCATTTCATATAATTGGATATACCGCGAAGCCAAGGTCACGATGAGATCTTGTGGTGCTTCGGGGAGTTGTTTGTCGTTGTAGGGGTCGCAATTTTTGCTGAACCAGAGACGTAAAAATTCTTTGTCGATATTTTCTGGTTCTTGTCCTTGCGCAAAACGCTCGGCATAGTTATGTGCCAGCCAGTAGCGGCTCGAATCAGGGGTGTGGATTTCATCGACAACAATAATACGGCCATCCGCATCGCGGCCGAATTCGTATTTGGTATCAACCAGGATCAAGCCATTGTTGGCAGCGATTTCAACGCCACGATGATACAGCGTCAAGGCTAAGGCACTCGCTTCCTCCCAATCCGCCTGCGTCATCCAGCCTTCAGCGATGATGTCTTTCGGACTGATAGGACGATCATGGACAGCTTCTTTGGTAGTGGGGGTTAGGACGGGTTGGGCGAGCTGTTGGTTTTTGCGTAAACCTTCGGGGAAGGAGATACCGCAATATTCACGCACGCCTTTTTGATATTGGGTCCAGAGTGAGGTGCCGGTGGTGCCGCTAATATAGCCGCGGACGACGAATTCGATGGGAAAAACTTGGCACTTTTTGGCGATGACGACATTCGGGTCAGGGATAGCGATGAGGTGGTTCGGTACTAAGGAAGCGGTTTGCTCAAACCACCAGGCGCTGGTTAGGTTGAGCACCTGGCCTTTGTAAGGGATGAGGGCTAGTTGGCGGTCGAAGGCGGTGAGCCGATCGGTGGTGATGAGCATGAGCTTATCGCCTAGATCATAGGTATCGCGGACTTTGCCTTGGTATTTTTTGCCGAAAGTGAATGAGGTTTCTGTTAAACAAAAGGGTAAAGCGGCTTGGATAGTGGTTGCGGTCATGGGCATACCCGTGTTGATAGGGAATGAAGGGGGGTATATTAGCGGGTTCTTTAGGGAAATTCTAGTTTGTCTTTTTTAAGCTTTCTTAATACTAAATTAACAAAACTCTCCTATACTTTATTTAGATAAAACAATAACATGCCTAAAAACATAAAAATCAGAGGATTGGTTATGAAACAACCATTTGAAATACTTGAAAGATTTAGCGCCCAAAAACTAGAAGCCTTACTTAAACAACTTACCCCTGAAGAGCTAAAACCCATTATCGCGCCATTTGCAAAGCAATTATTCACTGAATATTCAAAACTAACAAAAGCTGAAAAAGGAATCGATGGAAAAACGGATACGATAGTAAAAGTACTCACTGATATAGCCAAAAAAAATCCCATCTTCTTTCGGGAGGAAAATTTAAAAAAAATAGATTTGCTTTCTCAGATTTATAAAAAGGTGGAGTATGGTGGTAATGACTATGATTTTACTTTAATAAATCTTGAAGTGCCTATGCGCGTGATTATTCGAGAAAACGAATTTAATACTCATGCACTGGATAAGCGCTATGAAGAGCAACTTCGCTATGAAGAGTCCCTTAAAC
>SCTP01000075.1 GCA_004322325.1 Gammaproteobacteria bacterium
CTAAACTAGAGGCAAATAAGCCAAGAGCCATTCCTAGGATTGCGTCCAACCCCGCAACAGCAAACAACCAATACCATTCACCCGCGATATCAAGACCCAGCAATTTCACCGCAACAGCCATCGCAATACCAGCCTGTAGAAAAGCCATGATACCGAATGATAAAGCGTATCCAAATATAATATCCACTTTATGGATCGGCATAGTCATAAGACGCTCTAGGGTTCCGCTAGCGCGTTCTCGCAAAGTAACAATACAGCTAACCAGGAACATTGTGACAAAAGGAAATACAGCAAGCATCGGCCCGCCGATGGAATCAAAAACACGTTCATTATCGTCAAAGACAAATCGTAATAAAGTCATTAAAATTGCTGGAAAAAGTAAGAGCAGCGCTATAGTACGCTTATCATTTAAAAGCTGTGAGAAAATACGTTTTGATGATGCCAGAGTGAAACGGATATTCATCGCTTTTCTTCCTTATTGTCTTCAACCAAGCGAATAAATGCAGATTCAATCGTTCGGGCTTCACGAGCATTCTTTAAAATCGATTTCTTATCACCTTGCGCCAGCAACCTGCCTTCGCGAAGAAGTAAAATGTAATCGCAACGATCCGCCTCATCCATCACGTGGCTGGAAACTATTAGCGTGACGCCTTCTTTGGCATAGTTCTTGAATAGGTTCCACAGATCTCGTCTTAGTAGTGGATCGAGACCAACAGTTGGCTCGTCTAAAACAAGTATTTCTGGAGCACCCAGTAAGGCAATTGCTAACGACAGTCGCGCACGTTGTCCTCCGGATAAATCATTAGCGAGACGTGACCGTATTTCATATAATTGTACTTGTTTTAATAAAGTGTTGATTTGTTGATTATTCGCTCCAACGAGTGTGCCAAAATAACGAAGATTCTGCTTGATACTAATATCTCCATACACGCTCGGCGACTGCGTGACATAACCTATCTTTGAGCGAAGTTTTCGGTTGCCAACTGGTAGCCCTAATACCTGTAATGACCCTTTTTCAATTGTTTGCACACCAACAATTGCTCGCATGAGAGTCGTTTTGCCCGATCCGCTCGGCCCCAGTAGCCCAACAATCTGACCCGCTTCTAGCTTAAAAGTAAGATCACTCAACACAGGTGTCTTCTCGCGAAAAACCGTTAAACTAGATGCTTGAAGTGCCACCGAGCTAGAAGTCATAATGTCTTCCTTTATTTATTGTTCCAACGAGCGATTGATTCTTTAATAATTTCTTTCGCTTCAGCTTCATCTCCCCAGCCCTTAACAATTGTTGTACCGGGTTTTTTTAGATCTTTATAATGAGTAAAATGGTGTTCTATCTTTTGCTTCCAGCGCTCTGTTAGGTCATTAAAATTCTTAATCAAATCTCCTGTATTACGATCATCAGCCGGAACCACAACAACTTTATCGTCAACTTCTCCACCGTCCTCAAACTTTAATACACCAACTATTTTTGCTTCCAAAAAAACTCCTGTCGGAAGTGGTTCGTCAGTAATAATAAGTGCATCAAGTTCATCGCCATCTTCATCAAGGGTTTGTGGAATAAATCCGTAATTAACAGGCTTTGCAAATATACTTGGCTCTACTCGATCAAGTTGAAACGCAGCTATCTCGCGATTCCACTCTATTTTATGACTTGACCCTTTAGGTATTTCATTAACAACGTTAACGACTCCTCCATCTACATCACCGGTAGCGAGGATTACATTAAAATCTGGCATCAGTATTTCTCCTTAGTTTATGTTCTGACTTCCGTTTTATTATAGCGTATAATGACAAACACTAGTATGACTGATTTCACGTTACTCTCAGCTAAAGAATACATTAAAGACCTTACTCATTGTGTCCGTCAGGCAAAGTCGCGTATCTATATTATGGATCTTATAATAGCCGATGACGAAGCGACTCATGAACTTATCTCTGCGATAGAAAAGGCAGTGAAACAAGGCATTAAAGTTGATCTTGCTGCAGATACATTTACGTATGGCGAACTTGGCGGATTTTTCTCACCATTCAAGCGAAGAGCTGCAAAATCCCAAGCAGTGACAGCCATGACTAAGCGCTTCATTGAAGCAGGTGCCTCTTTTCGTTGGCTTGGGGGAGATTATAAAATTAACCCCTTTGCAGGCGTTACTCATATTAAATGGTGCATCGTTGACGACACGGTGTACTGTTTTGGAGGTACCAATCTTTTCAAGGAAGGCATTGAAAGCCTTGACTATATGTTCAAAACAACTGACCCTGAACTTGCAAATGATATCATTCGCGAGCATTTGCATATCATTTCTGCTGATGCTTCGCCAGAAAGTTACGACGGATTTCACAAAACATACCCATATGGGCGCTTGCTAGTCGATAGTGGAAAAAGGGGAGATTCTCTTATTTATAAAAGAGCCTGTGTTTTGGCAAAAAATGCTCACAAAATTCTTTTTGTTTCGCAATATTGCCCCAGTGGAGAATTAGCCCAACATCTTAAGCAAACACAAAGTGACATCTATTTTAATCGCCCAGAATTAGCAACTACATTACACAGGCTTTTAATCACCACCACTATGTCTGTTACGAATATAAAAACTATCTATAAAAAAGATCGGTACATCCATGCAAAATTTATGTTGTTTGAGATGCCTAATGGCAAGAGAATTGCATTGACAGGTTCGCATAATTTTTCTTATAGCGGAGTACGACTTGGTACGCGTGAAGTTGCGCTTGAAAGCGAAGACGCTCATATCTATAAACAGCTTGAAGATTTCTGGCGACAAAATATAAAATAGGTCTAATT
>SCTP01000076.1 GCA_004322325.1 Gammaproteobacteria bacterium
GCTTCTTTTAACGCTTCAATCGCACGCTCAATGGCTTGACGCTCATCGGCGGGTACTTTATCGCCAGCGTCTTTCATCGATTTAGTCACTGCATGAATCATGTTGTCAGCTTGGTTACGCGCGGTGATGAGATCGTGGAACTTGCGATCATCAGCGGCATGTTCTTCTGCATCTCTGACCATTTTCTTGATTTCTTCTTCTGTCAAACCTGAAGAAGCTTGAATCTTGATGGTTTGCGCTTTGCCCGTCGCTTTATCTTTTGCTGACACGTGCAAGATACCATTCGCATCAATATCAAAGGTGACTTCGACCTGTGGCATACCACGTGGTGCAGGTGGAATATCCGTGAGATCAAAACGGCCTAATGACTTATTAGCAGAAGCCATTTCGCGCTCGCCTTGCAAGACGTGAATGGTCACAGCGGTTTGATTATCCGCCGCGGTCGAGAAGACTTGTGAGGCACGAGTTGGAATGGTGGTATTTTTCTCGATGAGTTTCGTCATCACACCACCCATGGTTTCGATCCCTAATGATAATGGGGTGACATCCAATAATAAGACGTCTTTAATCGCACCGGATAAGACGGCACCTTGAATGGCTGCACCGACTGCAACGGCTTCATCAGGGTTAACATCTTTGCGAGGATCTTTACCAAAGAATTTGCGTACCGTTTCTTGTACCAGTGGCATACGGGTTTGGCCACCCACGAGAATGACGTCCTCAATTTTATCCGCCGCCATATTCGCATCTTTGAGCGCAGTTTTGCAGGGCTCAATGGTACGTTGCACCAAATCTTCGACTAATGATTCGAGCTTAGCACGCGTGATTTTGACATTCATGTGCTTTGGACCCGTCGCATCAGCGGTGATATAAGGCAGATTGACTTCGGTTTGCTGGGTGGAAGATAGCTCGATTTTCGCCTTTTCAGCCGCTTCTTTCAGACGTTGTAAGGCGAGTGGATCGTTGCGTAAATCAATACCAGACGTGTTCTTGAATTCATCAACAAGGTAATTAATCAAGCGTTGATCAAAATCTTCACCCCCTAAGAAGGTATCACCATTCGTAGAAAGTACTTCAAATTGATGCTCGCCATCCACTTCAGCGATTTCAATAATAGAAATATCGAATGTTCCACCACCCAAATCGTATACCGCAATTTTGCGATTGCCTGGTTTTTTGTCCATACCAAACGCTAGAGCGGCGGCAGTCGGTTCATTGATAATACGTTTGACGTCTAAGCCTGCAATACGACCAGCATCTTTGGTGGCTTGACGTTGCGAGTCGTTGAAGTAAGCAGGAACAGTGATCACTGCTTCGGTGACTTCATGACCTAAATAATCTTCGGCGGTTTTTTTCATCTTTCTGAGCACTTCAGCAGATACCTGCTGTGGTGCTAAGTTTTTATTACCTAATACTTGCACCCACGCATCGCCATTCTCCGCCTTGACAATACTGTACGGCACAACTTCTTGCGTACGACGCACCATCGGGTCATCGTATCGACGGCCGATCAAGCGCTTAGCGGCATAGATCGTATTCCGTGGATTGGTGATGGCCTGGTGTTTGGCCGGTTGGCCGACCCGAATTTCACCGTTGTCTAAATAAGCGACTATCGACGGTGTGGTACGAGCGCCTTCTGAATTTTCGATTACTTTAACGGTATCCCCTTCCATCACTGCAACGCAGGAATTCGTGGTACCTAAGTCTATGCCTATGATTTTATGAGCCATAATCATCTCCGCTACGGTTATTTATTTTAAACATAAGGGCATTTCATCATTTTTCAATGGGTTTTACTCTTTCTCTTTTGCAACGACCACTAAAGCAGGCCGCAGCAAGCGATTATTTAATGTATAGCCTTTCTGTAAGACAGAAATCACATGACCCGGTTCAACAGCAGGATCCACTTGCATAGAAATCGCTTGCTGATATTCCGGGCTAAAAATTTCACCGACTGGATTCACCTGTTTGATGCCAAATTTCTCCATGGCGGTATAAAACATTTTTAACGTGAGTTTTACACCTTCGTTGCCAGGTTCAGCGGCTATGCTTAATTCTAAGCTATCCACAATCGGTAATAATTCGATGGCAAAGTCTTTCAAGACACGATTAGCATCCTCCGCCCTATCCCGCTCCACCCGGCGTTTGAAGTTTTCATGGTCAGCCTGCATGCGCAGGATACGTTCCCAGTGCTGGCTGGATTCTTGCTCGGCTTTATCCAGCTTTTGCATTAACTCATCATACGAGGGGTGCTCAATTAATTTAGACTCATGATCTTTCGCATCATTGGTCATATAAAATTGTCTCCTTTTCATTCTTCATCAGGTTTATAGTATAAGCATCTATATGTGGCCAAATGATTCAGATTCAAGAGGAGCGTGATTCATGGCATCGCAATTCAATACCATCGGGATCATGGGTAGGGTTAATAACCCAGCTGTGATGGAAACACTGAAGGCATTAATACATTATTTAAAAAGCTTAAACCAGGCGCTCTGTATCGAAGCGGAAACAGCAGCGGCGATCCAAGATCATTCTTTGGTCAGTGTGACGAAAGAGCAGTTAGGGGAAAAATGTGACTTATTAATTGTTGTCGGCGGAGATGGTAGTTTATTGCACGCCGCACGGACAGTGGTGGATAAAAATATTCCTATTTTAGGGGTGAACCGCGGACGATTGGGGTTCTTGACAGATATTCATCCTACTAAGCTCGAGAAAATCAAAGCGATCTTGGAGGGAGATTATCTGCTTGAGAAACGCTTCCTCATTACCGCGACGGTCGAGCATCATGGCAAAGTGTTAGGGAAAAGTGATGCGTTAAACGAAGTCGCCTTGATTCCTGATTCAGTGCCTCACATGAATGAATTTGAAATCTATATTGACGACCAATTCGTTTG
>SCTP01000077.1 GCA_004322325.1 Gammaproteobacteria bacterium
CATGATTATTGAACTTGTTAATCAACGGCTTAAACAACCAGATTGCCAGCAAGGTTTTCTCTTAGACGGCTTTCCTCGTACCATCGCGCAAGCCGAAGCGCTCCATCGACAAACCCCTATTGAATATGTTATCGATATGGATGTTCCTGAAGAGGAGATTGTTAAACGGTTGACAGGCCGGCGTATTCATCCTACTTCAGGCCGTATTTATCACGTTTTATACCATCCGCCGCGTGTTGAAGGGCAAGATGATGTCACAGGTGAACCGTTAATCCAACGGCCTGACGATAGTGAAGAAACGGTGCGCAAGCGGTTGGCAGTTTATCAAGCACAAACAAGTCCGTTAAGAGACTATTATTTGCACTACAAAGGGGAGCACAAGCAGATGCCTAGGTATCTCAAAATTGAGGGAACGGGCTCTGTCGAGGATATTAAACATAGAATCTTTTCAGCATTAGAGAGGAATTAATCATGATAAAGTTCATCGCAAAGTTGATGGTTATTTGTGGTTCATTAGGTTGGATGTTAGTTGCTGCCGCCGCTGATAATTCGCCTGTCGGTTATTGGAAAACGATTGACGATGTCACCGGCCAACCGAAGTCTATTTTACAAATAAAAGAAACCTCTAATCACACACTTTATGGCAAGGTTGTTAAAGTGTTTCCTCAAGCGGGCCAAGATCCTAATCCAGTATGTAAAGCTTGTGAAGGGGAAAAGCATAACCAGCCTATTATTGGCATGACCATCTTAGAAAATCTCACCCAAAGCCAAGATGACCCCACGCTCTGGACAGGCGGTTCCATTTTAGAGCCTAAGACCGGCAAAGTTTACCATTGCAATATCCAAGTGATGGACGGTGGTGAGAAATTAAATGTGAAAGGGTATATTGGCATCCCCACCTTTGGGCGTTCACAAACTTGGATCAGAGCAGGCAGGTCTGGTTAATTATTAACCACACCTCTTAAGAAAACTTCCATACCCCTTCGGTATACTGAAAACAAGGAATCAGTGAAAAACAGGAGGGGAGTATGAAAATCAAGGCAATAGAGGTAAGTTCGAAAAAGCCTCTTTCGAATATGAAAATTCAGTTACAAGTAAAAGGGAAAGAAAGTGGTTATCTCTCTATAACAACGGATCAACGCGGCGAGTTTTATTTGGATGATAAGTATAAAGGACAACAAATTGCAGCTATGACAGGTGGCTCGACAGGTTCATGGATGACTGCAAGTGATGGAGGCACGCTCGCTGCGAGTTCCACAGCAACAAGTACAACTAAAAGTAAGGAAACAACACAAAAAGAGACATGGAAGTAGGGGAAGTAAGTTATTATTTTTAGTTGATACGAATGGGTCACCACTGTGACCCATTTTTATATCGCCACTGACTTTATTTACAATGCCCCTTATTCACGCCATACTGATGAGCATGGCTGCCAACGATCAGATACAATACGACTCCAATGCTCATCAATTACGCTGTCGAGGCGCATGGGATCTTGCTCATCTGCCGTCATTACAATCTCTCTTAGCCCACGTATCTTGGCCAAGCAGCGGTGAGTTAACAATAGAGGGGAGTGGTATCACGAAAATGGACAGTGCAGGCGCTTGGCTGCTCTGTGGCTGGCTAGATAAGCTAAAACAGCGAGGGGTCACCACCCATTTCGAAAGCTTTCCTCAAGAGCAGCAAGCATTACTCTCCATTGTCCAGCATCAGCTAGCCGAAGAAACCAAGCTGCCTGAAGTAGCACGGCTTCCCTGGTTGGGAAGAGTCGGAAAAGGTACCCTTCAATATTTTGCTCAATTTCGCGACTATCTTGCTTTTGTTGGTCGTCTTACTATCGAAACCTTACGTCTGGTGCGTAGTCCTTCGCGCTGGCGGTTTCCAGCCTTAGCCACAGTCGTTTATCGGAACGGCTACCAAGCGCTGCCTATTATCGCCTTATTATCCTTGATGATAGGCGTTGTAATGACGTACCAAATGGGGTTACAGCTGCGTAGTTATGGCGCCAATATCTACATTGTCGACTTGCTTGGGCTCTCGATTTTACGCGAATTTGGTCCTTTATTGACCGCCATCATGGTGGCAGGCAGGACAGGATCGGCTTTCAC
>SCTP01000007.1 GCA_004322325.1 Gammaproteobacteria bacterium
GATTATCGCTCTCGGCTGGTTGAAAGAGTGGATGCCTTGGGTCAAAAAACCACTTTTACCTATGAAGATAAAGGTCAAACTGTCAATCTTTTTTCACCCTCTGGTTTGAAGCAAACGGTTAAAAAGAATGTGTTTGATGAAACTGTGGAAAAAATTGATGCAAACGGAGCAGTATGGAAATACGAATATAATGAAGATGGTCATCCGATAAAAACCGTTGATCCATTGCAAGCTGAAACAACGTATGACTATAACATTGCTGGTTGGCAAACACAGGTAACGGATCCACTGGGGGCTGTTACTTCGTATGAGTACAATAATGCTAGAGAGATTATCAAACAAACGGAAGACAATAATGGCATAAAACGGGTTACTCAATTATCTCATGATTCACGTGGACGTGAAATTGAACATTGTGATGGGAATGGGATATGGATAACGACTAAATATGATCGAAGAGGATTAGAAATAGAAAAAATAGTCGATCCAGATGGGTTGCATTTGACGACATCTTCTCAATATAACGGGTTTCATTCGCTTATTTCGCAAGTAAAAAGTGATTTGAATAATACCGCGAAAGAATATTTCACCTATGAGTACGATAACCTTAACCGGCGTATCGCGACGCATTTAGACCCGGATGGTTTAAATCTTATTAAACGGAAAGAGTACGATGCTATCGGTAATGTGATTGCGAATATTGATGAAAACGGCAACAAAGTAAGCTTGATTTATGATGCTAATAATCGCGAGCGTTATTGTGTGGATGCGATGGGGGGAGTAATTGGCAAGAATTATGATGCGATTGGGCAGCTTACAGAAAATCGTGAGTATAAAACAGGCGTTGATTTAACTAAGGTTGATACAACCAATTTATCCGCTTTTGAAGCGAGTTTAACGGTTAGTACAGCAGATAATATTCTTAACTATGCTTATGATGTCGATGGAAGACGGATAGCTTCGCTTAATAGCAACGGTCTTTTTATCTCCATGGCCTATGATAATGTAGGAAGAGAGACGTTAGAACGACGTTATGCCACGCCTGTTTCAATGGATACCTTTCCTACGCCGCCACCTGCCTCTGATCAAGATCGGCAGCATGCCTGGATGTATGATTTAAAAGGGCAATTGCGTTTTGATATTGTGGGTGAATCTATTCTCACGGAAGAGGTACGAGATAAAAAAGGAAATCTATTAACCCGATATAAATATGAAAATCCGGCTACCTCTTTTACGGAGTTACCCAATACGGCATCGTTAAAAAGCGATGGGGATAGAGTGGCTAGTTTTGTTTATGATGCGTTAGATAGGAAAATTTTTGAAATTGATGGAGAAGGGTTTGTTACGGAATATGCCTATGATGCAGGGGAGAAACCAATTCAGACATGGGAATATCAACAGCCCATTGTCGTACCAGAAGAGATATCCGAGCAAAGTATTCGCGCCTTATTGCCAGCCGATAAAAGTGCGGTTCCTTCTATTTGTAATCGTTATGATAATGCTTATCGGAAAATTTCAACGACAGATGAACTTAATTGCGAAGAAAAATTTACATTAGATGCGTTAGGTCACTTAGTGGAATACTTTGATAAAGAAGGAGCTAGTTGGCAGTATGTACATGATGCGGCAGGACGAAAAATATCTGAATCGACGCCGTCTGTGCCTGTGACCACAGTGAGTGAGAATGGATCGGTATTGACGTTTAAGCAAGAAACGCATCGTGTGACCAAGAAAACGGATTATGATGCAGTAGGCAATACGGTGCAAGTGACAGAGTCGTATGGTACAGCCGATCAAAGGACGTTGAAATTTGGTTATAACGCATGCAACCAATTAATCACGACAACGCAAGAAAATGTTCCTGTTTCTGATCTGACTCAAGCACCTGTTCAAGGAAAACGTCCAGAAAAATTAGTCACTTTGGTGACTTCTACTAACTATAACACAAGGCAAAAGCCTATTGTGTTATGCGATGAAGCAGGTGGGCTGAAATATAAAACGTATGATAATTTTGGATTATTGCGCTATGAGGTAGATCAAGAAGGGTATGTCACGCAGTATGATTATAATACTTTCAATGATCCTATCTTGATCACGCGTTACGATACTCCATTAAAATTAAATTTATCAGATTACGCAGTAACGGGATTATCGCTGTACGATATTGTGTCAGAATTGACACCTTCTTCTCAGGATAGAATGTTGTCTTATACTTATGATCTTTCGGGGCGTAAGTGCTATATTCAGCAGAAAGAAATTTTTACTTATTATTCAAAAGAAGATGGAAATGCTACTTATGGGATGGCAAAACCTACGCAGCATTATATTTATAACGCATTTAATCAAAAAATCGTAGATCGAACCTTAATTAATCCATTTGAAGATGAATGGGCGGTTAAGCAAACTTGGTATAATCGCAAGGGTGATACGGTAGCTGAAACTGATGCGACGCAATATTTTACTACTTATACTCGCGATAGAAGAGGGAATGCGGTAGAAAAAGTAGAATATGCCACTGCATTAGATAGTGTACTTACACCAGAAACAAAATTGGCTGATATTAAGCCGATAGTGGCTAATAATGATAGGCACTATAATTATGATTACGATTCATGTGGTGGCTTAATACATGAAGTGCAAAAGGGAGTTATATTAGAAAGCACTGATTTTAATGGTAAGGCAGATGTAATTCAGGATATTCACACCTATTATGAGCTTGACCAAAAAGGCAGAATTATTAAAAAAACCATGCCGGATGGTAATAAAAAATTAGCTCAGTATGACCAGCGTGGTCTAATGATATTGCAGACAGATGTACCACGCCATACAGAAGTGAATGGCAAAGAAACAATAGTAACGCCTGTCACTACAATAGGGTATAACGCATTTGGGCAATTGTCGTGTCAAACAAAACATGCTAACGCTTATGAAAATAATGCTTATTTGAAAAGCAACTCGGCTGATCAAACGACTTTAACTTACTATGATGTTCGAGGGTTAATGGTTGCCGTGCAAAATCCTGAAGGTGCTGTGCATGAGCAAAGCTTTACTGAAACAAAACTCTTATCGCGTTCATGGGATTGGGTGACCGGCTGGCAGGGTAATGGGCAAACTGTTGTACGGCTAAAACAAACAACATCTGATTACAGCCCTCGTGGTTTAGAGATAGAAAGGCGAGAAGAGATAGTGGGTGGTGGGGCTGCTCCCTTTATCACGGCATGGAAATGGAATGCGTTTGGTGAGCAATCAGGAAAGGGTCCGGGTGATGGCACTTATCCTGTTTATTGGTTCTATGATAATGCGGGAAATGTATGGAATAGTAATGAAAATTATAATGTGCCAGAGATCACGTTGTATGATGCTTCTGCTGCACAAAGAGCTACACTTAGATCAGCTAATAATTCTTTGGCAGGTATTAAATATGATTCATTGTCAGATCTTGTGTCATGGGACTATAGTAAATTACAGCGGACAGAAGCAGTTCGAGATAAAAAAGGGAATGTTATTCATCAATTGTTACCGGCTTATCAGACTTTAGATGACGATACACCAGAGCCTTATTATACCTCTGTCACGAGTGGGAGTTTATATTCAGATTTTGGTTCTTATAGTTTAAGTTGGCCTGCGCCTGATGAAAAAGGGTTAGAGTGCCAATTAACATTGTGGCCTAATGGGAGTCCAGAATATTCAAAAACAGTACCTGTCAAGATGACAGCTATGATCTCGCCCCGAATTTATAGACACACCTATGCGACATCTTTACATTGATTCTCAAACGCTTCAGGCGCTATTGAACCAATTGCTGAATGACGACGGACACGATTGTAATACAC
>SCTP01000001.1 GCA_004322325.1 Gammaproteobacteria bacterium
CCTGCAATATTTAAAATTCGCATCGTATTTCTACTTCAAGATGATTATATTTTTTTAATACAAAATTCTGCGAGCTCTATCATCGCCTCTTGCGCCGCTCGGTTTGCCGCTACTACCCCACCATAAGGAGGCGCTTGTAAGATTGGCTCCACCACCGTCAACTGCTTGGTCGCAATGACTTGATTCGAAGCCACCCGGCTGATTTGGACTCGGAGCGTTATTCTAACGACTGCTGGCTGATAAGTAAAATCTTGCTCTAACGCTAAAATTTGGGTGTTCAGCACATAATCATACCGGCTCATGAAAGGTGGTGTCACCACCGCATGGAAATAATGCGTATTTTGCAGGGTTTGCACCATTAAAGGCAGCAGCATTTGCGCTGGGGTATCGGCCCAGCGGTTTTTGGCATAATACGCTATTTGATGGGGAGTCACCGAATAAGCCATCTGCGTCGTATTAAACGCCGCTACCGTTTCAGGCGGCATCACTAATAAAGTCACAGGGCGAGTTCGTTTAGTCGGCACATAAACAGGCATGGAATTAATAAAATAAGCTGATTCAGGTGCTGTTTTAACGGGAGATAAACAACCTGAAAGCATTCCCATGGCTGCTAGTAGCACACACACTTTTTTAATATACGTTTTCATCGTTAGCCTCATCTCGTTTCACCTGGCCCTAGGGGCTGCGGTGCTGTTCCACGCACTAAAATAGACGGATTTTGTTTGATCTCGTTGGTCATCTCAGTCAAAGAACGTGACATATCATTTAAGTTATACATTAAGCGATATGCTTCCGGTAAAGTCTGGGTTTCGAGCATTCGCATGGCTTCTGAACTCGATTGCACCAATGGCTCTAATTTCTTACTATTGGCAGCTAAGTGGTTCGTCATTTCTTCCAGATTCAGCAGCGTTTGCCGAATCGTTTGTTGATTTTGTTTATTTAAAAGAGACTGGACGGATGCGCTTAAATTACTTAAATTTTCACTTAATTTATTCAATGCCGTATCAAGTCGTACAAAAAACGAGGGAGCTGTTTTAATGACCGGATAAAGCTGACCGGGTTGGGCCACCAATGGTCTCGTATCCATGCCTTTATCTTTTAGCGCAATATAGCCAATACCGGTAATGCCTTTACTACTCAACGTCGCTACCGTGCCTTCCGTAATCGGCGTGGTGTTTTTAATACTTAATAAAATTTCGACTACTTGGGGGTCCTGCCGATTAATCTGGATACTTTTAACCCCGCCTACTTCGACCCCATTATACTCAACCGAAGAATCAACATTCAGACCAGACACTGACTCCCTCATATACACCATGTAATTGGTATTTTGTTCAAAAGAAAATCCTGACGATAACCAAACAATGGTTAATACCATGGCAGAAATTAAGATAATAACAAAGGCACCTACTATCGTGTAATTGACGTTAGTTTCCATGGCTTATGTGTCTCCATGTTGATAACTTTCTTCCGCTACACGCCCTCGAGGTCCACTAAAGAAGGCTTGAATTAATGGATCAGGGTTCTTCACCAACTCTGGCATGGGCGCGGCACATAACACCACCCCTTTACCTAAAAATGCCACTCGGTTGGTGACACGCCATAAGCTATCCAAATCGTGGGTAATCATAACAATAGTTAACCCCATTGTACTCTGTAAATTCAATATCAGCTCATCAAATTCGGCTGCTGTATTTGGATCCAAGCCAGCCGTCGGCTCATCTAAGAAGATTAATTCGGGATCAAGCACAATCGCCCGGGCAAGGCCAGCGCGCTTCTGCATCCCACCGCTTAATTCGGAAGGATATTTCACGGCGGAACTGGCTGGCAGTCCAGCCATCAGGATTTTTAATAAGGCTAGATCATGAATGCTATCTGCCTCTAGCGCCGTATGTTCTTTTAAAGGAAACGCCACATTTTCGAGTAGCGATAAAGAGCTGAATAACGCATTTTGTTGGAATAAGACACCCCACCGACGTTGTACTGAAAGCAGCGTTTTGGGTGAAGCGTTCGTCAATTCCTGACCAAAGATGCGGATAGAGCCAGAAGCAGATGGGGTCAAGCGTAGCATTTCACGTAGCAACGTCGTTTTTCCTGAGCCGCTTCCTCCGACAATGCCTAACACTTCGCCACGCTCTACCGTCAAATTGACATCTTTATGAACCCACGAACCACCTAGGTAGGTTTTTAAATTTTTAATTTCAATAATCGGTTCATGCTGCGTCATAGTTTTAACTTACTGAAAAGGACGGAGAAAAGAGCATCCGCCACAATAATAAAGAAAATCGCTAAGACTACACTTTTGGTGGTATTTTGCCCTACGCTATCCGCACTTCCGCCTACTTTCATTCCTTCGAAGCAGCCAACACTCGCAATGATGAGAGCGAAAATGGGGGCTTTACCTAATCCTAATAAAAATGTCTTGAGGGGGATGACATGCGGAAAACGGTGGAGAAAATCATACCAGGTGATGCCTAGCATATTATTGGATGTCACCATTCCACCAAGTACGCCAAACATATCAGACCAGACTGTCAATAAAGGTAAGG
>SCTP01000078.1 GCA_004322325.1 Gammaproteobacteria bacterium
CTGGTCGATTTTCTCTGTCTTTTGGATGACAGGAATTGCTTATGCGATTGCGGTGATTTTTTATCAAGCAGCCACTTGGTTGCATCACCCGTTATCCTCTTCTTTATGGATTGCAGGTATGCTAAGTCTTATTTTTAGCACCATGATTTTTATTCGAGGGTATGCAAAATGAGTTTGTTAGATATCAAACAACACATGATGCAAGTCCGCATGACGACATTAGCGAGTCTTTGCGGTTTATTTAAAGTGGATGCAGATACCGTGCGGTGTATGTTGTCGCATTGGATACGCAAAGGTAAGATTCGCCAATGTATGAAAACGCCGAGCTGTGGAAGCAAGTGCTTTAAATGTCCTGTGGCTAGTGTAGAAATGTATGAGTGGGTATGTTGAGGTAGATTATAAGAAATAGCGATAATTAACGCCAAACATCTTTTCAATTCGTTTTGCAATAATCTTACCGATAGGCCGTTTACCACTTTCCATTTTAGATAAATCTGCTTGAGTAACATTAATTTTCTTTGCCATCTCAGTTTGCGTCAGTCCTTCCCGATGCCTGGTGCCTCGGAGCAATACGCCTGCTTTTGTGTATTTTTTTTCAATGCTGGCAAAAATATCTTCTACTATTGGCATGTCGAGTTCCTAAAAGCAAAAAGCCCTTGGGATCGGTATTCCCGCTATGTTTGTATGGGAATACGTACTGCCAAGGGCGCTATTTTAAAGGTAATTTTTATTCCCTTATCATTTGCAAATCTGCTTTGCGGTAGTAACAATTTGACCCATCGTCAACAGATAATGAAACAAAGTAGTAGGTTTTTGTGTTGTTAAATCAATACCCATAACTATTGTTAGTAACGCATCCAATTGATGGATGGCAGTAGCTAAATCTTCAAAACGAGAGTCAAAGCGAGTTAATGCTTCCATATTAATATTCCTGAATTAATTTCAAATATCGCCAAGGTTCATTAAATATCAGTATGGGTTTCGGTGTTTTCAGCACCACGCTCGTAAGATATAAGTTAAGCATGAGGAATGTCAAACAAAACCGCATTACTCAATAGCTTATCTGAAGCACCCAGGTACTTATCACCCAAGATTATTCTATGATATGCTTCTTAAAGACTCCGTCTCTGACGGAAATAACACAGAAGCAAAGGTTAAGCATCCTATGCAAGCACCCATAATTGTAAAACCTATTCCTAACCAAATTATCAACGAACAAGCTGCCTATGGCCCTTTTGAATTAAAAAACTTCATTCAATCCCCCCCTGGCAGCACTTCTCGATTCAGCGCGGCATTAGATGATGGCCAAAGCTTACCGAAAGGCATGATTTGTACCCAAGATGGCGTCCTCACCGGTATTCCCGCGAGAGGAACACAGGGGAATCATGAAGTTATCATCACGGTAGAAAATGAAGGTGGCGCTGTTCAAGCGAAATTTATCTTAACGATTAAACCGAGTTTGGCAAACGCCGAGGGTGTATCCGAATATGCGGATGAATTGAAAGCCGAAATCTGGCAAGCGCTTGATCAGAACCTGCCAGCGCCTGACTTGGCTGAATTGTATAATCGAGCCGTCACCCCTGAAGATGTTTATTATCTGCTAGAACGATGGGCCTCGCTGATCGTCTGGGATGCCTTCAATCTGGACCCGCCAGGTGAAAGCCATCCCCTCAAGTTAGACGGTGCAAGCCCTCACTTCAACGTTGTCGATCGCGGCTGCTGTATAGTCGCCAGTCCTAAGGACTTGTTTTCACACGAACGCACGTTGGAAGATGCGTTGCAAACTGGTCGGGCAGTGGGGCGCGAGGTATATAAACGGAATTGGGTGATTGAACTAGCGGGCTTTGAAAAAATGGTTCGGGCGACATGGGTGGAAATACAGATTGTAGGGGATAAGCATAATAAGCCGTTGGAAGTATTGAATTTTACGCCGACTTCTAAAGAATTAAGGGTTTATGATAAAGAAGCCATCAGCAGCAAGCTTAAGCCGGATCCTCTATAATTTAAGGTAAGATTAATGATTTTTAGCGATAATGGCTGTATGACATAATAGAGTAAATTCCTATGCCTGAAACTCAAGTAGAAAGAGAGAGAGAGAATCAAGCTGAAAGGCAGAAACGATCTTATATCCAAGAAATGTATCGGCAACGTTGGGTGAATGAGATTAGAGCCAAAAAGGCGGCGTCAAACCTCGATATGCCAATACCTCTTTATAGAAAGCTGGATGAAGATCCTACTAAAAAAGCAAAAGATACTACCACCATTAGTGCGGATGACAAATTCCAAGACAAATTAGAACCAGGTTGGTATGAAATCTCTAATATCTTCTATAACGAAGGAGAGACGGTAAAATTTATTGTTAGTAAAGACGAACATAGTCCGAGTGGTCTCAGTATTACCATGTTGCAGGAAGCTGATCCACAATGGGAGCCCAAGAAATATGAGACACTTGAACGCTCGAAAATTAGAGCGAGAGCGGCAACAGGAGAAATACCGCAAGAGATTGACTTCCCAAATGCAGGCAAGCAATTAGAATTGCTGCGATTGAGTACTATTGAAAAAGTCCTGAATTGCTATGAAAAAGAAGGAATCCCTTGTTTTATTAAGGGTGATCCATTAGGTGCAGCAAGACCAGATGATTCAAATACAGTAAAAAGATTAAGAATGGCATTGAGTTCAGGCAGTGCATCAGATAGAAAGAAAGCGAATAAACTGATCACGCGTTTAATGGATCTTAAAAAACAGCAAGAAATCAGTCCGCATCATTATCATCAAAGCAATATGAATTCTACTGTTAATGAACTTGAAACGACGAGCAAGAACTTAACAACAGCGCTTGGAGAAAGTACTAAAGACGAGGATAAAATCAAGAATGAAATGGATGCGCTTACTGCTCACATGGATAGAATGAAACAAGCGCTTAAAGATATAGACAGCGATGTTAAAAAGGCACCAGACGATGCAGCTAAGATGGAATATAAGAACATGGTGGATGATGCGCATAGCTCATTAGAGAAGATGAACGATTTAATGAAACAGGATGGAACACTTGCTGCCTACACAAGTGCAGCAGGGGCAGATCCAGCAGCAAATCACGCCATGAAAAATGATGTCAGTAAAATGCAACGCGAGTATAGAAGTTTATTGAAAGAAACAGAAAACTTAAAAGAAAAGATAACGAAGATGGTTAATCCTGATGTACATGCTGCTAATCAGTTTAAAGATAAATATGAAAAAGCAGTGAAGAAATTAGAGGACGTTGTTAAGCTTGATAACCCTGCTACTCATGTGGATGAATTGAAGCAAGCAATAACGGATATACATCAGTTAGTGAAAGAGGTGAACAAAGAAGCTCAAACAGATTTGTCATTAGAAGCGCTTGAAAAGTATGAAGATAGTAAATTGGGTGATATACCACTTGTGTTACAAACGATGCGAAAAGGAATAGAAGATAAAGTAACGGATGAAGGCGTCAAAGATCAAATAAAAGATATTTTTGTTCCTGCCATCAAAGAAGCGCATGAGGCCTATAATAAGATTGAGACCAATTTGGAAGATAAAAAGCAAAGTCAAAATGTACCAGCCCCTAGCAGTTTGAAAAAGACATAATAGCATTGGCTTTCTTTTCCCTATCGTTTACAATCACCGCCTTAATCACCGAACAAGGCGGTTTTTGTGCGAAAATTTCTCATCGCAGGCAATTGGAAAATGCATGGCTCTCGCAGCCAAGTGGAAGCACTTATCACCGGCATCAAACAAGGCGCCGCTGCACTGTCATCCCCTGCTGATATTCTCGTCCTCCCCACCTTCGTTCACCTAACCCAAGCCCACGCGCTCCTAACCAACACCACTATTTTACTCGGCGCTCAAAATCTCTACCTCGGCACCCAAGGCGCCTTCACCGGCGAAATCGCCGGCCCCATGTTAGTCGATGCCGGCTGCCAATACGTCCTCGTCGGCCATTCCGAACGCCGCACACTTTTTCACGAAGACCTCACCTTGGTTGCACAAAAATTCAAAGCTGCAGTAGAATGTGGGTTAAAACCAATTTTGTGTATCGGTGAAACAAAAGACGAACGTGAGCGCGGTGAAACCGTTAAGATTATTTCTGACCAATTACAAAGCGTTATCCATCTTGCCGGTATAGAAGCTTTCCAACACGCCGTCATCGCTTACGAACCCGTCTGGGCCATCGGCACCGGCTTAACCGCCACTCCCGATCAAGCTCAAGAAGTTCATGCCTTCATTCGTTTACTGATTTCGCAAAATCATGTTGATCTAGCCAAAACAATTCGTATACTGTACGGCGGCAGCATGAAACCCGATAATGCTGCTTCGCTCTTGGCGATGCCGGATATTGACGGCGGATTAATTGGCGGGGCGTCGTTAGAGGCGAATAGTTTTTTAAAGATTTGTGCTGAGGTACCAACGTAATGTACCAGTTTATATTTTTAATACATGTGTTTGTCGCTGTCTGTATCATCGCCTTAGTGCTGGTGCAGCAAGGCAAAGGCGCTACCATGGGTGCCGCTTTTGGTAGTGGCGCATCGCAAACGGTATTTGGTAGCCGCGGTTCGGGTTCGTTTTTGTTTCGACTCACCGTCGGTTTTGTGCTGGTATTTTTTGTCACCAGTATTAGCTTGAACTACATCGCTTCACAAGCGACGAAGCAAGAAAAAACAATAGTGTTACCGGTTGGACCAGCCCAGCAAGCGCCTGCGCCACAGGCACCTGCTAAGCCTGTACCACCTGTAACCAATGGATGATAACGATTTTTAAATGATGAAAAAGCCGACGTGGTGGAATTGGTAGACACGCTACTTTGAGGTGGTAGTGGCGTAAGCTGTGACGGTTCGAGTCCGTCCGTCGGCATGAATTGAGTGTAGAATAGCGAAGGAGAAGGTGGTGCTACAAAATTACTTACCCGTACTCATCTTCATGATTGTTGGTTTAGGAATCGGCCTCGTTGCGCCGACGTTAGGCTATCTTTTGGGGCCAAAGCGCCCTGATCCGGAGAAGCTCTCTTCTTATGAATGCGGCTTCCCCCCCTTTAACGATGCGCGCGCACCTTTCGATGTCCGTTTTTACCTCGTGGCTATTCTGTTTATTATTTTCGATTTAGAAACCGCTTTCTTAGTGCCTTGGGCTGTCGTGTTTCGGCATCTCGGTTGGTTTGGTATGGGTACGATGGGGGTGTTTCTCGGTTTACTTACCATTGGTTTTATTTATGAATGGAAAAAAGGAGCCCTCGAATGGGAATAGGCGATGTCATGAAGCCAGGTTTTGGCGTCACCACAGTTGAAAATATATACAACTGGGCGCGATCGGGTTCACTTTGGCCGATGAGTTTTGGCCTTGCCTGTTGCGCGGTGGAAATGATGCACGCGGCGGCTTCTCGTTACGATCTCGATCGTTTCGGTGTGATTTTCCGCCCCAGTCCGCGGCAATCCGATTTAATGATTGTAGCGGGAACGTTGTGCAATAAAATGGCACCTGCTTTCCGTAAAGTATACGATCAAATGGCTGAACCCCGCTGGGTGATTTCCATGGGTTCTTGCGCCAATGGCGGTGGTTATTATCATTATGCTTATTCCGTGGTGCGCGGTTGCGATCGTATTGTTCCCGTGGATGTGTATGTCCCTGGATGCCCGCCGACGGCAGAAGCGTTAGTGTATGGCGTGATTCAGTTACAAAAGAAAATTCATCGTAATAAAGAAATTAAGCGCTAAGGGTGGGACGATGACGGATTTTTCACGTTTCGCAGAGTGGATTGATCAAACCCAAGAGGCATTCGGTGAGTCAACTCTCATCGTAAAGCCTGAGCACTTATTGGATCTTTGCCGTGTCTTACACAGCGATCCCGATTTTGATTTTAAAATGTTAGTCGATGTGTGCGGCATCGATTATTTGCATTATGGATTAGACGATTGGCAAACCGAATCCACTACCACCACCGGTTTTTCCCGCGGTGTCACCGAAAAGCTGCATCGCGATGCACCAGCTAAACCTAGTCGCTTTGCTGTGGTGTATCACTTACTCTCACTGACGCACAATCAACGTATCCGTCTACGTGTTCATTTACCTGATGATGCTCCATTAATAGTTGATTCCGTGATGAGTATTTGGCCTTCTGCTAATTGGTTTGAGCGAGAAGCATTCGATTTATTTGGTATTCTTTTCCGCGGCCATCCGGATCTTCGTCGCATTTTGACGGATTATGGTTTTGTAGGTCACCCATTCCGTAAAGATTTTCCCTTAATCGGCCACGTCGAAGCGCGCTACGATGCGACATTAAAACGGGTGATTTACGAACCCGTCAGTATTACCGCGCGTGTGCTGGAACCCAAAGTGATTCGCCATGACCACCGCTATCAGGTAGAAAATACAAAAGGGGAGGCCAATGGAAAATAGTGCTCAACAAGTGCCAGAAATTAAAAATTACGTCTTTAACTTCGGCCCTCAACATCCTGCCGCACACGGTGTGTTGCGCTTAATTTTAGAAGTAGATGGCGAAACCATTGTTCGTGCTGATCCCCATGTAGGTTTACTGCATCGCGCTACAGAAAAGCTCGCTGAAAGTAAGCCATTTAATCACACCATCGGTTATATGGATCGTCTCGATTACGTTTCCATGATGTGCAATGAACATGGCTATGTGCTTGCCATTGAAAAATTACTCGGCATCACGCCACCTATTCGTGCGCAATATATTCGCGTGATGTTTGATGAAATCACACGCTTGCTTAATCATTTATTATGGCTAGCCGCCCATAGTCTCGACAATGGCGGCATGGCGGTTTTCCTATACTGTTTCCGCGAACGCGAAGATTTGTACGATTGCTACGAAGCTGTTTCCGGTGCTCGTATGCATGCAACGTATTATCGCCCGGGCGGCGTCTACCGTGATTTACCCGATAAAATGCCGCAATATCAGCCATCAAAATGGCATAACGCCAAAGAAGTGGCCAAGCTGAATGAAAATCGCCAAGGTTCTTTACTCGACTTCATCTGGGATTTCACCGAACGCTTTCCGGCGCGCGTAGACGAATATGAAAATCTGTTAACGAACAATCGCATTTGGAAACAACGCACCGTGGATATTGGTGTGATTTCTCCTGAGAAGGCCATTGCAATGGGTTTCACGGGTCCGATGTTACGCGGATCAGGTGTCGCTTGGGATTTACGCAAAAAGCAACCGTATGAAGTCTATGATCGCATGGATTTTGATATCCCCATCGGCACACGCGGTGATTGTTATGATCGCTACTTGGTACGCGTCAATGAAATGCGTCAGTCCAACCGCATTATTCGTCAATGCGTAGAATGGCTGCGAAAAAATCCTGGGCCAGTGATGATTGATGATTATAAAGTGGCGCCGCCGCCACGTGTGGAAATGAAAACCAGCATGGAAGCCTTAATCCATCATTTTAAAAATATGACGGAAGGCTACATTGTGCCGGAAGGCGAAGTGTATACCGCGATTGAGCATCCGAAAGGCGAATTTGGTGTTTACTTAGTCTCCGATGGTGCCAACAAACCGTATCGCATGAAAGTCCGTGCCGCTGGCTTCCCACATTTAGCGGGGTTAGATGAATTAATTCGTGGTCACATGATTGCCGATGTGGTCTCAGTGCTTTCTAGTTTAGATATTGTATTTGGCGAGATTGACCGATGATGACAGAAAAGAAAGCAAGTTTATTATCGCCTGCAATTTGTGAACATATTGATCGCTGGATACTGCGTTATCCGCCAGAACAAAAACAATCCGGCGTGTTTGAAGCTTTGCGTGTGGTGCAAGACGCACATCAAGGCTCATTGACAGTCGAATTAATGGATGCCGTGGCTGATTATTTAGGCATGCCAAACATTGCTGTGTATGAAGTGGCTACTTTTTACAGCCTATATTTTCTGCAGCCGGTAGGCAAACATATCATTAATCTTTGTACGAATCTTCCCTGTCGCTTGCGAGGTTCGGAAGCGGCGTTGGAGCATTTCAAACAGCGATTAGGCATTGATGTGAATGAAACAACGCCAGACGGTCAATTTACTTTAAAAGAAGTAGAGTGCTTAGGGGCGTGTATCAGTGCACCTGTTTGTCAAATGGGTAAAAAATATTATGACAATCTCACACCGGAAAAAATTGATGAGGTGTTGAATGGCAAATGAAATTTGTTTTCGCACCTTACACCTGGATAAACCCTGGACGTTGGATACTTACGTCCGTGCGGGCGGTTATGAGCAGTGGAAGAAAATTCTACGCGAAAACACGCCGCCTGAAAAAATTCTCGAAGCAGTGAAAGCCTCTGCCTTACGCGGTCGTGGCGGGGCAGGGTTTCCGGCTGGGATTAAGTGGAGTTTTATCCGTCGCGATATGCCAGGCCAAAAATATATTCTGTGTAATTCCGATGAAGGTGAGCCCGGCACGTGTAAAGATCGCGATATTTTGCGTTTTAATCCACATCAACTCATCGAAGGCATGGCCATTGGTGCGTATGTCATGGGAGCGACGGTGGGTTATAATTATATCCGCGGTGAATATTGGGAACCCTACGAGCGTTTCGAAGCGGCGTTACAAGAGGCACGACAAGCAGGATTAATTGGTAAAAATATTTTAGGTTCTGGCTTTGATTTTGAACTGCATTCCCATCTCGGTGCAGGCGCTTACATTTGTGGTGAAGAAACGGCCTTGATGGAATCCCTCGAAGGAAAGAAAGGCTGGCCGCGTTTTAAGCCACCGTTTCCGGCTGCACGCGGGTTATATGGCAAGCCAACAACCATTAACAATACAGAAACCTATGCTTCTATTCCTGTCATCATGGAAAAAGGCGCCGAGTGGTTTCTTGGTTTAGGTAAGCCCAATAATGGCGGCTGCAAAATTTTTTCAGTGACAGGCCATGTGAATAAACCGGGTAATTTTGAAATTCCTTTAGGTACGCCCTTTAAAGATTTATTAGCCCTTGCCGGTGGTGTGCGTGATGGCCATCAATTAAAAGCCGTGATTCCAGGTGGCACCTCTATGCCTATTTTGCCAGCGGATATCATGATGTCGCTTGATATGGATTTTGACTCTCTGCTCAAAGCAGGATCAGGCTTAGGTTCGGGCGCAGTGATTGTGATGGATGAAACCACATGTATTGTTCGCGCACTGGAAATGATGTCCAAGTTTTACATGGAAGAATCTTGCGGACAGTGCACTCCTTGCCGCGAAGGCACGGGTTGGCTGTATCGATTAGTGCACGATATTGAACACGGTCGCGGTACGATGAATGATTTGGAAACCTTACGCCGTGCAGCGAAAAATATTGAAGGCCGTACCATTTGCGCATTTGGTGAAGCAGCGGCTTGGCCAGTAGGTGGATGTTTGAAGCATTTTTATGATGAATTTGTACACCATATAAATCATGGTAAGTGTTTGCCGGGGACATGCTAAATGGCTGATATTGAAATTGAAATAGACGGGCAAAAATTAACCGCGAAACCGAATCAAATGGTGATTCAAGTCGCCGATGAAGCGGGTATTTATATTCCGCGTTTTTGCTATCACAAACATTTATCCATCGCGGCGAATTGCCGTATGTGTTTAGTGGAAGTGGAAAAAAGCCCCAAAGCCTTACCTGCGTGTGCAACGCCGGTCATACCTGGGATGAAAGTATTTACCAAGTCGCAAAAGACCATTGAAGCACAACGAGCGGTGATGGAATTCTTGCTGATTAATCACCCTCTCGATTGCCCCATTTGCGATCAAGGTGGGGAATGTGAGTTACAAGATTTAGCCATGGGCTATGGATCAGATACCTCGCATTATTGCGAAAGTAAACGTGCAGTGGCAGATAAAAATCTCGGGCCATTGGTGGCAACGGATATGACCCGCTGTATTTATTGCACGCGCTGTATCCGATTTGGTACTGAAATTGCTGGTATCCGTGAATTAGGCGATGTGAATCGCGGCGAACATTCTCGTGTGACAACGTTTGTGGAGCAAGCATTAACGTCTGAAGTATCTGGCAATATTATCGATCTCTGTCCAGTGGGTGCACTCACCTCCAAGCCGTATCGTTTCAAAGCTCGTCCCTGGGAATTAGAGCAAGCCCCGAGCATCAGTCCACATGATTGCCTTGGATCTAATCTGCACGTTCATACGCGTTCTGGCAAAGTCATGCGTGTCGTATCGCGTGAAAATAAACAAATTAATGAAACTTGGCTCTCTGACCGCGATCGTTTCAGTTACACCGGTTTATATCATGCTGATCGCTTAGAAGAACCCTTAGTGAAAATGGAAGGCGAATGGAAGGTAGTGGAATGGCAGAAAGCTTTAGAATTAGCCGCTGAAAAATTACATGCAGTGATTGCGGAGTATGGTGCTGATAAAATCGGCGCTTTAGCTTCCCCGAATGCCACACTGGAAGAATTGTATTTATTACAAAAAATCATTCGCGGTTTAGGCAGTCCGCATATTGATCATCGTTTACGCGAGATAGATACGCGCGATCAAGCAGCGATGCCAGCTTTTCCTGGCTTGAATATGTCACTTGCTGAGCTTGAGCAATGTGATGCGGTATTACTGATTGGTTCTAACCTCCGCAAAGAACAACCGCTTGCGGCTGTACGATTACGCAAGGCCTCACTCAATGGGGCAGCGATCATGGCGGTGAATAGTGTTGATTATGATTTTAACTTTAATCTGCAGGCTAAAAATATTGTTGCGCCGCATGCTATGGTCGGTGTTTTAGCTGAACTGGTTGAAGCAGTGCAAGATAACAAGCCCCATCCGATGGCGGCATTATTCAACGGCAAGCAAAAGATA
>SCTP01000079.1 GCA_004322325.1 Gammaproteobacteria bacterium
GTTTGATGGCTGTCATTGGCCTTTGTATCTTTATTGAAGCCGATAACTATGCCATGGCGGCTGCAGGACGATTTGCCATCGGCTTAGGCTGCGCCTTTGCTTATATTGGCACCTTAAAGCTCGCCTCTATTTGGCTGCCGCCTAATCGATTTGCTACTGCCGCCTGTTTAACCACCGCCATCGGTATGCTCTCAGGCGCGTTATCGCAAAAATATCTAACGAAAGTAATCGAAATGATCGGCTACCAATCTGCTCTCCGTACGGCGCTCATTGCAGGTGTTGTTTTAAGCATCATCGTGGTGATGTTAGTGAGAAACCGGCCGGCCCATCAAAGCCATACGCCCGAAAGGCCGATGGAAACCCCCATGAACCTCAAGCAATTGGGAAGTGCTTTACGCATTATCTTCACCAACCCGCAAATGTGGATTATTGGCGCCATTGGCTGCTTATTGTATCTCCCCTCTTCCGTCTTTTTAGATTTATGGGGCATCCCGTATCTCAAAACCGTTTATCAACTGACTCCCGAGCAAACGGTCACCATTTCCAGCTGTACCTTTTATGGTTGGATTATTTCCGGCCCGCTCATTGGTGTGTTATCTGACAAAATCAAACGTCGCCGGATGCCATTGATCGTGACAGGCTTATTTGCCGCCGCCTCTTTATCATTCGTATTTTATCTGCCCCACATGATTAGCAGCGCGTCTCAACTGAATGTGATTTTCTTCCTAGTAGGCGTCTGCTGTGGTGCACATTCGCTGTGTTTTGCTTTAGGGAAAGAAACTAATCCCATTGAAATTTCAGGCACATCAGTTGCCGTCACCAACATGCTCATCATGGCAGGTGGCGCTATTTTCCAACCATTGGTAGGGAAACTGCTTGATATGCACACGACCAGCCCGATAGGCGCGAATGGATTGCCGGTTTATACTGGTGCCGATTACACCTTTGCGTTAAGCGTGATTCCTATTGGTGCAGCCGTGGCCATTTTCCTTTCTTTCTTCTTGAAAGAAACTTATTGCGAATCGCAAGCGAAAGAAGCACATCAACGGATTTTTGCTGCTAAGAAGCCAATGGTATTAAATGCAGAAATGGAAGTGGTGAAGTAATCATACTTGTTGTTTTTTCTTTCGTACCTATCACATCAACCCTCTCTTTCTTAAAGAGCAAGAGAGGGTTTATTTTATCTAGCTCTCCCCCTATATCAAATGATATAATGGTCATTACTATGACCATTAAGGTGGCTTATTGATCAAGGTATTTACCATTATGGCGCGTGAAAAAAATGTTCTAATGCCTTCTTTGCGAAGGGTTTTAAATGAGCTAGGCGAGAATATCCGGCTTGCGCGGCTACGCCGAAAATTTTCGTCTGCCATCGTAGCACAGCGTGCAGGGATTTCGCGTAATACGTTGCGAGCGATAGAGCAGGGAAAACCGAGCGTTACCTTTGGTGCTTATGCCACTGTCTTATTTTGCCTAGGTCTTGAGAAAGATTTGAAATTGGTGGCTAAAGATGACGAATTAGGCCGTAAGCTTCAAGACGCTGGTTTATCCATTAAAGCGCGAGCACCTCGAATAAATCGTTTACTAAAAAAACAAGAGGTATAAATAGGTTTCGTAGATGCTCTTATTGAAAGTGGATTGCTTTCTAAAGAAGCAAAAAACCTGTTATGTATTTACAGATTGGGCTTCAATTGTACGTTGTTCTATGGCATCGCTTGTTAAATAAGCTTACAAAAGCTTGAAATAAAAAATAATTTAAGAAATAATACCAGCTATTTTTAGGGAGTGTTGTACATTAAAAGGAAATACTTCTACAGTGAGTAAGATTATTTTACAAAATCATATTGCTTTAACAGCATCTGAAGATATTAAAGAAATATGCAAGCCGCTTGAAAGAATTGGAATAACATACTTTAGTTTTGTACGATCTTATAAAGATGGCTCGCATGTGCGGTTATCAAATAATCCAGAATGGACACACCACTACTATAATCGTGAATTCTATAACGTTGTCTTGAAACAAGTGCCCGATGCAGAAGGAAATATACTTTGGTCAAGCGTAGATAGATACCCACTGTTTCATGAGGCATCGGAACTATTTAATATTGATAATGGAACGGTAATTGTTTTAACAATGGAAGATGTTACAGAAAGGTACTTCTTTGGCTCAACTCAGCTGAATAAAAAAGTAAATTATATTTATATTCATCAAATAGACTTGTTAAAAAAATTTATCCTCTATTTCAAAGTAACCGCTGAGAAATTAATTAAACAAGCAGAAAAAACGAAAATACTAGTTTCAAAAAACAAATTATATGAACAAAATTCATACAACAATAATACTCTAAAAGAATTTTTGGACGATATTAAAATAGATAAAGTATGTGTTCGGGTTAATGGTCGGGATTTTTATATAACCACGAATGAAGCAAAAATCTTATCATTAACAAAATATGGTTATACTGCGAAGGAAATTTCTAAGAAAATTGGTTTAAAACAAAAAACGATAGAAATTTATCGCGATAAGCTAAAAGCAAAATTAGATTTATTTACACGTGGAAACCTTATCACATTAGGAAACTCAAATAGTTTGCTGGATTTAATCTTAATTAAATAGTGTTGTCGTTTAATTAGATAAGCCAAAATATTGTGCAAACCATTCATGTGCGCTATTTACACATCTCTCAAATTGTTCGCTATAAGGAACAAAGTGGTCACCCTCGATCATAACCAACTTCTTTGGCGAGCGAGTTTTATTATAAGCTTCTAGCGCACAATTAGTGGCATTAATTGTATCTTTATTAGCAACGATAAATAAGACTGGGATATCGTCAATGTCTCTTATATATGATATAGGCTCGAATTCACCTGCGTTTTCTATTGATCTCAATGTTACTTTATTTTCCCAAAATTTTACGCTCGTGAAAAATGAAAATGCAGAAGGAATCTTCATGATAGCGGTGGATTGTAAATTGTCTGTTACTACAGGAATCATCGTTGGCTCATGTCCTGCCATCCTAGATAGGTTTTCAGCATGATATTTTTTTTTTATTACCTCCCACTGCTCAGGTTTTATCTGCTGTAAAAATTTATGGTGGCCACTAATGAAAGGTACTTGCGTTACTACGCACTTAACACGGTTATCAGTAGCAGCAACAACCAATACGATTCCACCACTAAAACTTGTACCCCATAAACCAATTTTTTTTGCGTTTACTTCCTTACGCTGCTGGAGGTAAGTAATAGCATTTTTCATATCTTGAATTTGCATAAAGGGGTCAACTTCAAATCTTGGAGCTCCTTCACTGTCCCCAAAATTACGATTATCGTATACCAATACACACATACCTGCCTGAGCGAATCGGGTGGCAAATTTATCTAAATAATGTTCCTTGAGAGCGCTAAAACCATGGGTCATTATAACGCATGGAGCTGGAGCGATATCTTGATTAGATGGTGTATAGAACCATCCTTTGAGAATAATATCGTCACTTTTAAACATTATGTTTGTTCTTTGGCACATAAAATATCCTTAAACATCCTCATCAACGCAATAACCTACATTAATACCACAAGCAAGTTGAAATTTAAATGCAATAGTATTTTTTCCTATTTATTTGTACATGAAAAAATTGACAATAAGTGGCGTAACTTAACAGGTATAAATGAAATTTTAAAAAACAGGAATTTTTATATGCTGAACCAAGAATTCATAAAACGAGGATTTGGTCTTATACCATCAGAATACTATGTAAGTGATGAAAACCTACCCTCTATTCATGACTTAAGGAAAATATTTGATACTGAATTGGAAGAAGATGGCTCTCAGTTTAGAAAGCGCGCCTATCTAAAGCTTCAATGGGAAAGACTAAAAGAACAAATCCAGATTGCCAAAAACCAAGCCTATTTCCAAACATCAAACTCAAATCAGGTAGATGGTGGAAAGATACGACGGTTTAAAATCCTGAATGAGTACATCCTAGATATTCCTATTGTGAGGAATATCTTAGAAAAAAATATCTCCATGATTAATGCTTACTCACCATTAAAATCAGAAAATGATTTAACCATTGGTATGCACTTTATTCGCTATCAGGCGAATGAAAATCACGCAAGTTATAGCTCGCCTGATTGGCTACATCAAGATGATGAACCACTTGTCTTTGTTCATTTGATAAACCTTAGCAAAACAGCACTTGGCGGCGATAATCTTATTGCAGACATAGATACTAAAAAAGTAACGCATGTATTAAGACTTGAAAACGATATTGAGACGTTAGTGTTAAATAAAAACGTGTATCACGCAGTAACACCTTTAGGTTCACGTAAAGGTATCGCATTCAGGGATGTCATTTTGTTTACGATTGAACCTAGCCAAACTCAACAACATAAATAAAAGGGAATAACATCATGGAATGCAATCTAAATAAAACAATTATTTTCTTAAACTTAAGATTTTCAGATTTTTACTCGAAAAATTTATTTAAGCGCGTGAAGGAAGAAGTAAATGTGCGATTTGTTGCTGTGTTAGATCAACAATTTGAAAATCAGATTGGAGAACATATCGCCCCTTATTTAGATGAAATTTATTATATACCATCTCAGCCAAAAGACGGATTTTTGGCTGAGTTTGAAATTAAACCTCTTCGCTCTATTTTGGAAAATGAATTAAAAATAACAAAAAACATTAATATTGTATGCTCTGATGAGTTTAACTTATTAAATGCTGGCAGATTGCGTCGAGAATACGGGTTGGCTGGACACACAGATGAGGAGCTGTTGCTATATCGAGACAAAATAAAAATGAAGGAGCGGTTAATACAAAACGGAATCCGAGTTCCTCGCTTTAGACTTTTACAAAAAAGAGATGCTTATAAAAAAATAAGAGAGGAAATCGGTTCTGTTTTTATTATCAAACCACTCGATAGCTGTGGAAGTCATGGCATCTATCCTATTCATAATGAAAATGATTTTGTCCAGTTTGGAATAAAATCAGGTAATTATAGCGGATCGTTTGAAGTAGAAGAATTTATTCAAGGTGATTTGTATCATGTTGATTCACTTGTTAAGAGTAATGTGATCGAATTCATTTGTGCAAATGAATATACTTGTCCAAATCATGATTTTACAAAAGGTAAGGTGCTAGGCTCCATTCCGCTAGAAGAAAATCATCCTCTTTGCGATAGACTCATTATTTTTGCAAGAAAGTGCTTAAAAACATTGGGTGCAAACAATTTAGTCAATCACACAGAGTTATTTGTCACAAAAGATAATGAAATTATTTTCTTGGAAATATCGGCACGACCACCAGGAGGATTACTTAATTTGACTCATAATATTAATTTTGGTGTAAACTTGATGAACGAAGATTTTTTTATGCAGTCTGGTATTCATCTTGATATAGAAAGTGATAAATATAACAAATACGCATTTTTTGCTATTTTCCCATTACAGGCGGGAACTATTGTTAAATTAAACAACCCAAAAGTAAATAGTCGAGTTGATGTTACTTGGCATGTCAAAGAAGGAGATTTTATCTATCAAGAATATTGTAGCAATATTGTAAATAAAGCAGCTCATGCCATTTTTTATAACGATAATAAAAATACGCTAAGAGAAGATTTTGAGAAGATTAAGCAGCATCAATCTGTTGAGGTTACATAGATATGATTGGAAATTTATCAATGCTGATGTATGCGCTTGTGACAGCGTTATCAAGTATTCTTATTCATGATACAAATCAAAAAATAACTCCATTGTTGTCGGCTTTTTACACGTTCTTGTTTTGTATAATAGTATACAGTATTTTTTCAAGTGGATTAATTAGGAAGAGAGATTCGATAAGAAAATCATGGTACGCGATTTTTATGTTAAATTTAACAACTGCCATTTGTTGGATATTCACATTTTATTCTTTGAGCCTTATCCCGCCTGACTTATTTTTATTTGTATATCTTACTGCCATGCCTATCGCGGCATCCATTATCGAAAAAGGAAATTATACTAAAACATTCTTAATGCTGGCTGGATTGATATTGCTTGTGCGGGCTTACAATATAAACAGCGTTTTGTTGGGGGTCATATTGGCTTTTGTTGGTGGTATCTCTGGTACAGTTTACTCAATTTTTTCAAGAAAAATTATTGCTAATTTTAATACCACCGAAATACTTTCAATGCGTTTTTATTTAACAGTGATAACAACATTCATTTTAAGCTTTACTTATGGGGATATGCGGTTAATGGACGTTGAATTCTATTCAAGATTTGCGTTGCTATCCTTTATATCAGTGATAGCTCCATTAATATTATTCCAAGTAGGAATTAAACATCTTAGTTTAACAAGAGCTTTGTCATTTTTACCATTGGCTCCGTTAGTATGTTATGGGATTAATCTAATCAACGGTAATAATCAAGCTAGCTTAGCACAATTTATAGCTGTCATTTTGCTAGCTCTTGGAATGTTGTACAGATAAAAATTTAATGATTAATAGGAGTGAGTATGCGTGTACTTATAGCAGGAGCAAACGGTGATATTGGTTATGCTGTATTAAATTATTTTATTGAGAATAATGATTTCATTTTTGCGATAGATAAAAATATTAGTCGGCTTAGTATAAAAAATGATTCATACTCAGACATGAAAATATTACATATTGATTTTTGTCGTATCGATAATGGAATTAGCCAATTAAATGAGCTAGATGAGCCATTTGATGTGGTGGTATATGCTGCAGGAATTCGTGAGATTGCTCCTGTAGTAGATCTTTCTTTAGATGAATGGAGAAAAATTTTTGATGTTAATTTAACAGCTGCATTTATTGTTTCACAATGTGCAATTAAATTAGCCAAAAAACATCGTCATCCCCTGTGTATTATTTACATCTCTTCTATTTCTGGATTATATGGGGAGCCAGAACGAAGCGCTTATTGCGCCTCAAAACATGGGCTGATTGGATTAACAAAATCGCTAGCAATTGAGCTTGCAGAACATAATATTAGGGTAAATGCAATAGCGCCGGGAATAAT
>SCTP01000080.1 GCA_004322325.1 Gammaproteobacteria bacterium
TTAATCAGCGTGATACCGGTGTGAAATGTATTTATGTGGCGATCGGACAAAAAGCCTCTTCCGTGGCGGCCGTGGTTCGTAAGCTGGAAGAACATGATGCGCTTAAGCACACGATTATTGTCGCTGCCACCGCCTCCGATCCGGCGGCGATGCAATACATTGCCGCTTATGCAGGCTGTGCCATGGGCGAATATTTCCGGGATAAAGGTGAAGATGCCCTCATTATTTATGATGATCTCACCAAGCACGCTTGGGCTTACCGCCAAATTTCCTTACTATTACGCCGTCCACCGGGTCGTGAAGCGTATCCAGGCGATATTTTCTATCTGCATTCACGTTTATTGGAACGTGCTTCACGCGTCAATACGGTTTACGTCGAAAAAATGACGAATGGCAAAGTAAAAGGCAAAACTGGCTCGCTCACCGCGCTACCTATCATCGAAACCCAAGCGGGTGACGTCTCTGCCTTCGTGCCAACCAACGTCATCTCCATCACCGATGGCCAGATTTTCTTGGAAACCGATTTATTTAATTCGGGCATTCGTCCAGCCATCAACGCCGGTCTCTCTGTCTCACGTGTCGGGGGCGCCGCGCAAACCAAGATCATCAAGAAATTAGCGGGCGGTATCCGCATTGGCCAAGCACAATATCGTGAATTGGCGGCTTTCTCCCAATTCTTATCCGATTTAGACGAAGCCACTCGCAAGCAATTAGAACGCGGCCAGCGTATTACTGAGGTAATGAAACAGAAACAATACATGCCCTTATCCGTCGCGAATCAAAGCACCATTTTATTCGCCGTCGATCAAGGCTATTTAGATGATGTGCCATTAACGCGTATTGCCTTGTTTGAGCAAGAACTGATGACGTACTTGAATAGCAACTATCGTGATTTCGCCGATCGCATCAATAAAACCGGCGATTACAATGACGAAGTCGTGCAAACATTAAGGACGATCCTCGAATCATTCAAAGCAAACCAGTCTTGGGATTAAGGGGATAGCAGCATGGCGGCTAAAGAGATACGGACTAAAATCCGCAGCGTCCAAAATACCAAGAAGATCACGAAAGCGATGGAAATGGTCGCTGCCAGTAAAATGCGCAAGACGCAAGACCGCATGCGTCGCGCGATCCCGTATGCAAAAAAGATCTTGCAAGTCATCAGCCATGTTGCCAAAGCCAATGCTGAATATTTGCATCCCTTCATGGAGAAACGTGAGATTAAGCGCGTCGGTTATTTAATCATCACGACTGACCGTGGTTTATGCGGTGGGTTAAATAGCAATTTATTGAAAACCACCATCAAATCCATCAAGCAACACATTGATCAAGGGATTGAGGTGGATCTTTACTTGATCGGCAATAAAGCCATGTCTTTTTTCAAGCGCATTGGTGGCCGCGTGATCGCTCATAAAAACCATATCGGCGATACACCCAATGTGACAGATTTAGTCGGTGTGATTAAAGTCATGTTAAGTGCTTATCTTGACCGTCAAATTGATGCGTTATATGTCTGCTCGAATGAATTTATCAACACCATGCGCCAAGAACCACGCCTACAACAAGTCTTACCCTTGGTTCCAGCCGAGAATACGGAATTACAGCATCATTGGGATTATATTTACGAACCGGATAATGCACCGGCTTTATTAGATAAACTACTGACCCGTTATATCGAATCTCAAGTGTATCGTGCTGTGATTGAAAACATTGCCTGTGAACAAGCAGCGCGTATGTTGGCGATGAGAAATGCGACTGACAATGCAGGCGAATTAATTTCCAGCTTGCAATTGATTTATAACAAAGCAAGACAAGCGGCGATTACACGGGAATTATCAGAAATTGTGGCGGGAGCGTCAGTACTTTAAAAGAGGTGAAACACAATGAATCAAAACAAACAAGGTGAAATTAATCAAATTATCGGAGCCGTCGTCGACGTTCGCTTTGCAAACGATACTGATGTACCGCGTATTTATGATGCACTCCGTGTCGATGAAGCCGATCTCGTTCTCGAAGTACAGCAGCAGCTAGGGGATCGTGTTGTTCGTACGATTGCCTTAGGAACCACTGATGGTTTACGCCGCGGACTCCAGGTCACCAACACGGGTCACCCGATTATGGTGCCAGTAGGCCACAAGACACTGGGCCGTATTATGAATGTATTGGGCGATGCGATTGACGAAAAAGGGCCGGTCGAGGCAGAGAAAAAAATGCCGATTCACTGTGCACCCCCAACGTTTGCGGAACAAGCGCCCTCGCAAGAATTGCTGGAAACTGGCATCAAAGTCATCGATCTCATTTGTCCTTTTGCGAAAGGCGGTAAAGTGGGTCTCTTTGGTGGTGCAGGGGTGGGTAAAACCGTTAACATGATGGAACTCATCAATAATATTGCCAAAGAACATGCTGGTTTATCTGTCTTCACGGGGGTGGGCGAACGTACACGTGAAGGTAATGACTTTTATCTGGAAATGAAAGAATCGAATGTCTTAGATAAAGTAGCGCTCGTGTATGGTCAGATGAACGAACCGCCGGGTAACCGTTTACGTGTGGCACTCACCGGCTTAACCATTGCGGAAAGTTTCCGTGATGAAGGCAAAGACGTTTTATTATTCATCGACAATATCTTCCGTTACACCTTATCAGGGGTAGAAGTATCCGCTTTGTTAGGCCGTATTCCTTCTGCCGTTGGCTATCAACCTACCTTGGCGGAAGAAATGGGCGTGTTACAAGAACGTATCACTTCCACCAAAACGGGCTCTATCACTTCTGTCCAAGCCGTCTACGTTCCTGCTGACGATTTAACCGACCCATCGCCTGCGACTACCTTCGCGCATTTGGATGCCACTGTCGTATTATCACGTCAAATCGCTGAGTTAGGCATTTATCCTGCGATTGATCCGCTGGATTCCACTAGCCGTCAGTTAGACCCATTAGTCGTCGGCCAAGAGCATTACGACGTGGCACTCGCGGTGCAACAAACGTTACAGCGCTACAAAGAATTAAAAGACATCATTGCCATTTTGGGGATGGATGAATTATCGGAAGAAGACAAACAAATTGTCGGCCGTGCGCGTCGCATCATGCGTTTCCTCTCGCAGCCATTCTTTGTTGCCGAAGTATTCACCGGCACCCCAGGCCGTTATGTTTCCATCAAGGAAACGCTCCGTGGCTTTAAAGGTATTTTGAATGGTGACTATGATCACTTGCCAGAACAAGCCTTCTACATGGTCGGCACCATTGATGAAGCGGTGGAGAAGGCTAAAACGTTATGAGCAAATCGACACTTCGACTCGACATTGTTAGCGCTGAAAAAGAGATTTTCTCTGGTGAAGCGACCATGGTTTTTGTCACGGGAGAGGTGGGAGAACTGGGCATTGCCCCTGGGCACTCTCAATTACTTACCACCCTTAAAAGTGGTTATGTACGCGTTATTCCTGTTAACCAAGAAGAAGAAGTGTTTCACATTTCTGGCGGCATGCTAGAAGTTCAACCCTACATTGTTTCCATCTTAGCTGACACGGCGACACGCGCTGCTGATCTCGATGAGGCAGCAGCCTTGGCCGCCAAGGAACAGGCGGAAAAAGCCTTAGCGGGCAAGCTGTCTGCTATCGACCTGGCGAAAGCCACCGCCGAGTTAGCCGAGATCACTGCACAAATTCGCACCATCCAACAATTGAAAAAACGTGCAAAAGGCGAGCGGGCATAAGCTTGAAGTGATAGAATCATCGGTTCAAACAAGAAAAAGGGGAGCTTACCCATGGTTGAAACCGTTGTTAGCCGTCGTCGTTCGAAGCGCTCGTACGATAGTCTCATGCGCTATGCCGAATTTTTAGGTTACGGCGAAGTTCATACCAAAATAGACGAGAAAACGGGTCTTAAAGCCATTATTGCCATTCATAGTTTAAGGCGTGGTCCTGCCATCGGTGGCTGCCGCATGGTCACGTATCCCAGTGATGCGAAAGCTTATGAAGATGTGCTGCGGCTGGGTTACATGATGAGTTATAAAGCGGCCATCAATAATTTGCCGCATGGTGGAGCCAAAGCGGTATTGATTAAACCAGCCGTGATTAAAGATCGGGAAGCTTATTTTGAAAAATTTGGTGAATTCGTTAACGAGCTAGGTGGCCGATATATTACGGCGGTGGATAGTGGTACCAGTCCGCTTGATATGGATATTGTCGCCAAACGCACGCCGTATGTGACGTGCACCACCCAGCGTGGCGGTGACGATGATCCTTCTCCACTCACCGCATTAGGGGTGCGTCGTGCGATTGAAGCAGCGGTGAAGTTTAAGCTGGGGAAAGATTCGCTGGAAGGGGTACGGATAGCGGTGCAAGGAGCGGGGCATGTGGGGCATTCACTGATCAAAGACTTGAAGGAAAGAGGTGCTGACCTTGTTGTCTCGGATGTGAACCTTAAAGCCTTGCAGCATTGTATCGATGATTTTGGCGTCCGTGTTTGTCCGCCTGAAGAAATTTATAGTCAAGAGGTGGACGTTTTTGCTCCTTGCGCGCTGGGGGCGATTTTAAATTTAGAGCACATTAAGCTTTTACGGGCGAGTATTGTAGCGGGTTCTGCGAATAATCAATTAGCTCATCGGCATTATGGGACCGTCCTCCATGAACGCGGCATTCTGTATGCCCCTGATTTTCTTATCAATGCGGGTGGTCTTATTCATGTGGCAGTGGTTTATGACCATGGTGATCTAGCGAGGTCGATGGAGCAGATTAATAACATTTATTTCACGGTTTATGACATTTTCGAGCAATCGGCACGGGAGAATCGGGCGACGAGTGAGATTGCGGAGAAGATTGCGTATGAGCGGTTGCACGGGTAACCCGGCGAGAAAATAAAAATCCATTTTGATTCAAGCAATTACGCAATCCGCCTGGGTCGTGTAGTTTTTCTTTATAAATTATACTGTTAGTTCATTTTAAGAACTTCTTAACATACTTAGGTTAATATTAAATCATAATGAACTAAAGAAGACGAGTGAGTGCGGCAATGGCAGATACGAAGCACGAAAAAGCAGTATCAATCTTAATCCATCGACTAATTCGAGCATTAGAGCTTGCCAACACTAATCAGAAGGAAATTGATAGAATCAGTAACATTCAAGATAAAATTGACAGATCCCATGAAGAAACCGCTTTTCAGCAAGCACAAAAGAATAAAGAACTAAGCACAATTTATGC